>CAJPNN010000001.1 GCA_905372035.1 Bacillota bacterium
AAATATTTTGGTGAATACTTTAAAACTATTCATTTTCATGAGGTGACGGAATAACAGTGTATTGTTATAGAAAAGCTGTGTGAAGGAGTAATTGATGGAAAATGATAAGCTTTTTAAAAGGTTCATGATATTTTTAATAGTCTTTATAGTGCCTGTAGCTGCTCTGAGTTTTTGGATAAAGGACGGAGTGAGAGGAGGGAGCTCCGAATCCAGAGCTTATGAATTGATTACAACCGATCCCGGGATAATTGCCAAATATGGGTCGGTGTTTGAGTGTAAGGTTAATGGTGGTGTAGAAACAGGTGAGCATGCAAGGTTTATAACAGGAGATGCATCATATGGATGCAAAATAAACGAAAATGAAGAATATGAAATATTTCTTAAAAAGAAGGGAAATACCGATTGGTATTCACGAGGACTGATTGAAATATCGGCAAAATATTCATGTAATGAGATACCATGTTATTTTGTAGGTGACAGTTTTGATAAGATTAACGGGAGAATGATGATTAAAAATAATATGGAAGAAGTAGTAGTAGATATGAACAGTGGGATAGTGTATTTCGGTAAAAAAATAAAGAATAAAAAGATAAAATATATTGGAGATGATATTAAAGAGATTATATCTCCAAAATGTGTATATGATGTTGACAGGTTTAAAGTCAAACTTACCAAAAAAGAAAAGGAAAGAATAGGAACAACATATAATGTTTTAACCTTTAATAAGGTTAAAGAAGATACGGGAGAAAAGACAGCAGAAAAATATCTAAAGGACAGCTTTAAACTTAAGAAAAAGTATGCTGCCGGATATGAATTGAGAAGAACGAGAGGGGACTATTATGGGTATATAGAAAACGGTAAATTGGTTGAGTATCGTGCATGGAAATATAAAATCAATGAGAGAGATGAATATCAGGTATATATGATGAAAGAAGAAGGTAAAGAATGGCAAGTAGTCGGAAGCATATGTCTTAGTGCAAGATATGTGTCTGATGATGGGAAGATTTGGTTTGAAAACCTTGAAAAATATGAGACGAACGGAGAGATCATAACAAAATACGGGATTAAAGAGAAAGTAGAAATTGTTTTGAGTGATATTGATTTTTATAATAAAAGAATAGAGATTACATTTACAGGCAAAAGACAGAAAAATGGAAGTTATAGAGTTTTTTATTGTGACTGTCAATTTGATCTCGATGAATTTACTGCTACGATTGATAAAGATTATGAGAATGATTTTGGAAAATATTTCAAAACGATTCATTTTCATGAGGTTGCAGAATAGGATGTTTAAGATAAATAGAGGAAAAAGAGAATATGAGATATAGATTTTGTAAAACAGTAAGCTTAACCATAGTGCTTATATTACTACTTGCTTCTATGAGTAGCTGTATAAGTAAAAACAGCTATAGAGAAGGAGAAGACGGTTATACAATAACAGTTGAAGAATATATGCGTAACAATCCCAAGATTATAGCTAAATATGGGAGTGAATTTAAACTATATGAGGATGGTAGTAGTGAAGGAGGAGAACTGGATGTTGCAGGACTGAGCGGATCTTCCTGCTCAACTGTATTAGTAAATGATATAGATATGTATGGTGTTACCTGCAGTAAGAAGAAAAATACAAGTTGGTATACTCAGGGTGGGATTTCTCTTATGAAAAAATACAAATGTGATGAAATGGAGTGTGAGATATGTTGGAATGATACATATGCCGAGAACAACTGCAGAATAAAAATTAATAATGAGATTCAAATTATGGATGTTTCTTTAGCGGAAGGGGGACATTTTATATTCAGCAAAGCTGATATCACAAAGATGGATGGTAAATTCAAAGGTGATATAGATATATTCACAGTAAAATTAAGGGATAAATATAGAGATGAATTGGGACTGAGTTCAAATATATTGACATTTAGAGCGATAGAAGAGGATAGCGGAGAAAATTTGGCTGAGAGTTATATAAAGGATAATCCTAAGCTGAATTCAAAATATGGAAAAGGATATGGGTTCAAAAAAATTAAAGTGGAATATGGAGCAGCACTATACGACAGGAAGTTTATAGACAGGAAAGTTATTACATATGAGATTAATGATAAAGATAAATATAAAGTGTTTTTATTTAAAAAGGAAGGTGAAAACTGGAAAGTAAGAGGAGGAATTTGCATTTCAAGTAAATATATTTCGGATGACGGAAGAATTCAATTTAAAGGCTTTGAATCATATGAGAATAATGGAGAAATGGAATACAAAGGAAAAAAGAAAAAAATACAAGTGTCATTAGAGGAAGGAAGTAATATAAACGAGTTATATAAAATATGCATTTTAATAGATAATACGAATGAAAGTGATGGTAAGTCAATGAAATATGACGGAAAATATAGCCTTGATGAATTTACCGTTACACTTGCAGATTCAGAAGATAAGTATTTTGATGAAAACTTTAAAACGATCCATTTTCACGAGGTTGCAGAATAACAGGACATAGTTACAGAGAGGGGAATATAATGGAACTTAACAAGAAAAACATTATTGTATTACTAATATCTATATCAATTCTTTTATCCATGTCGTCATGCAATTATAAGGGAAGGCAAATACGAAGGTTTGTTATTGGACGCTTTTAGAGATGATATAGTATATGGAATTGATGGAGAGGAGGAGATGCCTCTTGACTGATTCTGTGTTTTTTGATACTGACTGCATCTGTGCATTTTTATGGATTAATGAGGAAAGTTTGTTAGAAAAAATGTATCCGGGTAAAATTGTTATTACCAAAGAAGTTTATAATGAAATTGATAGACCAACGATTCCTCATTTAAAAACCAGAATAGATCAACTTATAGCTAATGGTTCAGCTCTTGTTATGAGTATGGATATTAGTTCAGAAGATTAGGAAGAAACATTTTGAGTTGATCTTTGTCAATATAAAAACTCCACAACAACTTGACACCGTCGACAGTCTGATTTTGTTTGACATTCGGTATATGTATGTGATATCATATATCGTCAATAAAGTTTTATTGATCGAATTATTTTATCCTTATCTGGGTATGGCGAGACTCCGACGTTTACTCGGGTAAGGGCGATAGAGAAGAAAAGGAGAAAAATAACATGATTGATCAGACAAAGAAAGCGGAAATTATTAACGAGTACAAGACTAAAGATGGAGATACGGGATCTGCGGAGGTGCAGGTAGCCATCCTTACTTACAGGATCAATGATTTGAATGAACATCTGAAGATACACAAAAAGGATTTTCACTCAAGAAGAGGTCTTTTGAAGATGGTAGGGCAGAGAAGAAACATGCTCAACTATTTAAAAGAGAAAGACATTGAAAGATACAGAACATTGATTGCACGTTTAGGATTAAGAAAATAACTTTGTTTTACAGCGAGGGGTATATCCTCGCTTTTTTTGGAAATTCGGAAAGAAGAAATTAACAGGAGGAAGTTGTTAATGAGATTTACAGATTACAGAACGTTCAGGACGGCAATAGGCGGAAGATTACTTGAGTTGGAAATAGGAAAAGTTTGTGAGATGGCAAATGGTCAGGTTATGCTCAGGTATGGAGATACAGTTGTAAATGTGACAGCCACAGCATCAAAGGAGCCTAGACAGGATATAGATTTTTTCCCGCTGAGCGTAGATTATGAGGAAAGAATGTATGCGGTAGGAAAAATTCCGGGGGGATTTCTTAAAAGAGAAGGAAGACCGTCGGAAAAAGCTATTTTAAATTCAAGGCTTATAGATAGACCGATAAGGCCGCTTTTCCCAAAGGGATTTTATAATGATGTGCAGGTAGTTGCGACTGTAATGTCGGTAGATCTGGATTGCCCGCCGGAGGTGGTTGCGATGATAGGTTCATCGGTGGCACTGTCAATATCGGATATTCCTTTTGAGGGTCCTACGGCATCGGTAATCGTGGGAAGAATAGACGAAAGGTTTATAATAAACCCTACTCTTGAAGAGAGAGAAAAGAGCGACATGCATCTGGTTGTATCCGGAACGAAAGAAGCTATAATGATGGTAGAGGCGGGATGCAAAGAAGTGCCCGAGGATATTGTTCTTGATGCCATAATGTTTGCACATGATGAGATAAAAGAAATCATAAGCTTCATAGAAGAGGTTGTTGCTGAAGTCGGAAAACCTAAGATGGAAGCCAATCTTTATACGGTTCCTGAAGATATCGACAAAGCCGTAAGAGAGTATGCCGCAGATAAGATGAGAGATGCCATACAGACATATGACAAGCAGGAAAGACTTGAAAATATGGATGCGGTTGAAGCGGAGACAAAAGAATATTTTGAAGAGATTTATCCCGATAATCCGAAAGATATATCGGCAGTTTTATATAACATAACAAAAGAGCAGGTAAGGAGTCTTATTCTTGACGACGAGATAAGACCGGATAACAGAAAAAGAGATGAAATAAGACCTGTATGGTGTGAAACGGGACTGCTTCCGAGGACGCACGGAACGGGATTGTTCAAGAGGGGACAGACCCAGGTTCTTTCAGTTGTAACTTTGGCACCGGTAGGTGAAGCGCAGGTTATAGACGGACTTACGGAAGAAGTGGAAAAGAGATATATGCATAACTATAACTTCCCACCATATTCAGTGGGTGAGGCAAGGCCTATGAGAAGTCCGGGGAGAAGAGAGATCGGTCACGGAGCCTTAGCCGAGAGAGCTTTGCTTCCCGTTATTCCGCCTGTAGAAGAATTTCCATATGCGATAAGAGTTGTTTCGGAAGTACTTTCTTCAAACGGGAGTACATCGCAGGGTTCGGTATGCGGAAGCTGTTTGGCGCTTATGGATGCGGGAGTTCCTATAAAAGCTCCGGTTGCAGGAATTGCAATGGGACTTATTGAGAGAGTTCAGGAAGACGGATCGAGCAAAATTGCAATTTTATCGGATATTCAGGGTATGGAAGATTTCCTGGGAGATATGGACTTTAAGGTCGCAGGTACCGCAAAAGGTGTGACAGCTATTCAGATGGATATAAAAGTTCACGGACTTTCAAGAAAAATACTTGAAGAGGCACTTTCACAGGCAAAAGAGGGCAGAATGTTTATTATGGACAAAATGCTTGAAGAAATTCAGGCACCGAGAGCCGAACTTTCGAAATACGCACCGAGAATCATTACATTTAATATTGATCCTGATGATATAAGGACAGTTATCGGACCGGGAGGAAAGACAATAAACAGAATTATTGCCGAAACGGGAGTTAAAATCGATATTGAAGACGACGGTACCGTTTATGTTGCGGCACCTGATTTGGAGTGTGCGGAAAAAGGAGTAAAAGAAATTGAACTTTTACTCAAAGATGTAGAAGTCGGCGAAACATATGAGGGAAAGGTTACAAGAATCATGAACTTCGGAGCCTTTATAGAGATTTTACCGGGAAAAGAGGGTCTTCTTCATATTTCAAAGATGGCAAAAGAAAGGGTTGAAAAAGTAGAAGATATCATGAATATAGGAGATATCGTCAAAGTAAAAGTTGTAGAAATAGACAGTCAAAACAGAATAAATCTTTCAAGAAAAGAACTTTTATAATTTTATGGGGGATGTTAAAAACATTACGTATATATAGTATTATAGGTATCGTTAATTATGTTTTTTAAAAGTTTTATGCAGACGACAGTTATTTGTAAGGATATGAGGATGGTTGCTGTATTACCCGTAAAAAATAAAAAATATGTACCGGCAGGCAAAAGTTTGCCGGATTTTTTAGAATAGAAGGTTGATTGGAGAGGGTTGTAAATGTTATTTTCGTCTTTAGTTTTTTTGAGCGGTTTTTTGCCTGCAGTATTGCTTATATATTATGTTTTTCTAAGAGGTCGCAGAAAAGCTCAAAATGTGTTTTTGCTTTTGGCGTCCTTGGGTTTTTATGCTTGGGGAGAACCGTGGTTTGTTTTCGTTATGATGTTGTCGATAATAGGGAATTGGATTTTCGGGCTTTTGGTGGACAAATACAGAGCACATAAATTAAAAGCGAAGTTGGTCATAACGATATCACTGATTTTCAATTTAAGCATAATATTTATTTTTAAGTATTTAATGTTTACAGTGAGTAATGTCAACAAACTGTTCGGTACATCAATCAGTTGCGGAAAAATAATTTTGCCTATCGGAATTTCATTTTTTACTTTTCAGGCTATATCCTATGTTATAGATATTTACAGACAGCGTGGAGAAGTTCAGAAAAATCCGCTGAATGTGGGCCTTTACATATCCTTTTTTCCACAGCTTATAGCAGGGCCTATAGTCAGATATCAAACTGTTGCAAAACAGATAAATAACAGAACTGAAACATTTCAAGATTTTTCGGAAGGAGTAAAAAGATTTATAACAGGCTTAGGCAAAAAAATCCTAATAGCAAACAATGTTGCGCTTATAGCTAATTATTCTTTCAATTTAGGTTCAGATAACAGATCAGTTGCTTTTGCATGGCTGGGAGCATTGGCATATACACTTCAGATATACTTTGATTTTTCGGGATATTCGGATATGGCGATAGGTCTCGGAAAAATGTTCGGGTTTCACTTTATGGAAAACTTTGATTATCCGTACATTTCAAAATCATGTTCCGAATTTTGGAGGCGGTGGCATATATCTCTGGGTTCATGGTTCAGGGATTACGTTTATATACCGCTTGGCGGAAGTAGAGTGAGCGGAAAAAAGAGATTGATATTCAATCTTCTTATAGTATGGTTTTTGACGGGGCTTTGGCACGGTGCAAACTGGACGTTTATATGTTGGGGTTTATTATATTTCGTATTTATTTCCGTTGAAAAACTTAGCGGATTTGAAAAAAAGGGAAATTCTGTACTTGCTGCTTCGTTCAAGCACATTTATACCATGTTTTTAGTCGTAATGGGATGGGTGATTTTCAGAGCGGTGAATATAAATGTTGCGATCGATTATATAAAAACTATGTTTGTACCGTCAAAAGCGGGAGTTATAGATGAAATATTCAAACTGTATATCAGTGAATACGGAATCTTTATAATTGCAGGGCTGATATTTTCGTTGCCCGTTGCAAAAAAAATATCTGAAAGTTTCAATAAAAAAATTAAATGGGAAGAAAGTTATCCGACAGCGTTTTTATACGGGATAGTTATGATTCTAATTATGCTTGTGAGCATTTCGTATCTGGTTAAGGGCGCCTACAATCCGTTTATTTATTTTAATTTTTAATATATACTATATGTTTTTTTATATTTTAATTTCTAAGGGAGATGTTGTTTTGAGAGAGAAAACTCAAAAGAGAAAAAAAATCACGGCGGTTATGTTTATAATTGTATTGTCACTGCTTTTTTCAGGGAATTTTATAAATTATCGCATAGCCGGCAAGACATTGCTTGATAACTACAGGGAGCAGACGGCACAGGAAACAGGATTTTTTGATAAGGCAAAAGCATTTATTTCATCCGCTGATGCGGGAGTGAACGAAGCGACTTTGGCAAGGGATGACTTTGTGGAGATTTACGGTCTGGTGCAAAAATGTATTCATAAGAGAATAATGCCTGATCCTATGTATGGGGCACTTTATAAAACTGATGACGGGAAAATAAATTTTTCTGTTGAAAAAAAATATATGGATGACTATTTGGGTAGCATGTATGATCTTGCAAACGGATTGAAAGAGGCGGACATTCCGATGCTTTATGTACAGTTTCCGTTTAAATTGCCGCCTAAGAATATAGAGAATTCGCTTCCTGTAACGGCGAATGACTATTCGAATGAAAATGCGGATTATTTCATTAAAAATTTAAAGAGTGCAAAATTAAATGTTTATGACATTAGGTCGGATTTCTGGAATCTTAAAATGAATCGTGATAAAATGTTCTTTAATACGGATCACCATTGGACAATAGAAGCCGCATTCAAGGCGACAGGTTTGTTGGAAAGATATCTCAATAAAAATTTCGGATTTAAGATAGATGAAAAATATAGGGATATAAACAATTACAATAAGAAAATATATAAAAATTGTTTTGTCGGTTCGATGGGAAGAAGGGTCGGCAGAGTTTATGGAGGTGTAGATGATTTTACACTTATAACGCCTAAATTCGATACAAGTTTTAAGCTGGTGGAAAATGACGGGGAAAACAGTAAGGTATTTAGGGGTTCTTTTGAAGATGCGGTGCTTGATAAAGCTTATCTTGAAAATAAAGATATTACGACGAACAGGTATGCGGTTTATCATGGAGACAACAGAGAGCTTATATTCACAAACAATAAAGTGAAGGGCGGCAAAGTTTTAATTATAAAGGACAGCTTCGGAATACCTGTTTATTCGTTTATGTCGCTCGGAGTTCATGAAGTGAGAGCGTTGGATCTCAGATTGTTTAATGAGGATTTGTTGGAATATGCCAAGCTATGCAAACCTGATATAGTCATAGTTATGTACAATGTGGATTGTTTTAAGGATGAAATGTTTGACTTTAAAGGTCAGATAAAGTGACAAATCTTTCAATTTTGCTTTAATCGGTTTGTGTTGTAAGTCGGGATAAGTAGGATAAAACGTTTTAAGTTGCGATATTTAAAGTCGGAAGAACAGTAGTGAAAAGGGGGAAATATAAAGTGAAAAGGAGAAAAAAAGGATTAAAAACCACAGCAATTTTAACGGCGATGGTGTTTATAATTTCCGTTATGGCGGGATTTACTTCAAGTGACGGATTCGGATATGTATATTATGATTCAAAAATGATAGTTCATAATGATGTTTATTATAACAATGTGATAGGCAGTCATCCTAAGCATGGAATAGAACAGGCATACTTTGTTACGGCAGGCCCTAAAAGTGCTGTAAAGCCATATGTTTACACGAGTTACACGGTAGGAAAAACTTCGATGGATGCAATGATTTCAGATTTAAATAAAAGGGGATATAAAGTAGTTGCAGGGATAAACGGAGACTTATATGATACGGGTAAAGGGACTCCGAAAGGAGTGGTTATACATGAAGGACAACTTCTGACTACGGGTTATGCAGCGGGAGCTTCAATCGCTTTTGATGAAAACGGCAAAGCGTTTGCATGCTACGGGGCGCCTACTATATCATTAAGTGCAAAAAAGAATAATCCGGCGGACGGAACTTCGGTTGACTGGAATACAAAAATCGGATTTTTGAACGTTCCTCACGGTGGAGGAAAATCTCTTCACCTGTTTGATTCTTGGAATGGAAATACAACAGGTACAACGGCACCTTCATGTGAGGTTGTGATCGATGTTGCGGGATCCGCTAAATTATATGTGGGAAACAGCATAAAAGGTAAGGTGAGTCAGGTTTTAAAAGGAGTGAGAAGCACCCCTATAGGATCAAATCAGGTAGTTTTGTCATGTGCTTCGGATTCTACTTTTTTCCCGTCGCTTTCCAATATAGTTCCGGGGAGTGAAGTTACAATAACGGTTGACGATGCGGCATCAGGTTTGTCAAAAGCTAAAGAAGCAATAGGTTCGTATCATCTTCTGGCTCAAAACGGAAAAATCATAACTACGGGAACCAATTTGAATCCGAGGACGTGTGTCGGAATTAAACCTGACGGGAGCGTTGTTCTTTATGTTGTGGACGGGAGACAGAAATGGACGGTATCGGCAGGACTCGGTTTGACGGAAGTTGCAAAACATATGATGGCGATAGGTTGCACTACAGTATTTAATATGGATGGCGGAGGATCTTCCAATATAGCTGTAAGGATGCCGGGAAAAGATGTTTTTGCAAGAGTTGTAAATTCAATTTCGGATAAAACTCAACGAAGAACGGCAAACGGACTGTTCTTTGTGTATGCGGGAAACGGTAATAAACAGGTTGAAAATTTAAGCCTTTACCCGGCGCTTGCGGTCATGTTGCCCGGGACTAAGGTTCAGATCAAAGCTTATGCATCCGATGATCGGTATGAACCTGTTTTACTCACCTCGATACCTGCATATAGGACTTCCAAAGACTTCGGAAGTATAGATTCAAACGGGAATTTTACAGCAGGACAAAAATTAGGAATGACATCTGTCACGGCGGAGTATGCGGGCAAGATCGGAAGCTCTCAAATAAATATAGTAAATGATATAACCATGATTCCGTCAGTAAATAAACTCAACCTTAGCGCAGGACAATCCAAAGATATAAATATCACAGCGAAATTCGGTACGGTCACGGCTATTTCAAATGACAATCTTTTTAAATGGAACTGTGATAAAGAAATAGGTGTTATAGACGGCAACGGTGTTTTTAAGGCCGGAAACATCAGCGCATCGGGCAATATTACCGTTTCATATAATAATAAGAGTGTGAGAATACCGGTTTCGGTTACCGGTGCAGCTTCTTCATCAAGCTTTTCAGATATAAGGGGACACTGGGCGGAGGCATATATAAATCAGCTTTCTGCAAAAGGTTTGGTCAGCGGAATCGGAAACGGGATGTTCGGTCCGGAAAACAAGCTTACCAGAAGCCAGTTTTTAGCTATGCTTGCAAAGCTTTCGGGAGAAGATGTAAGTAAATCACCTGCGGTTAATTTCAAAGATGTGCCCGGTAATGAATGGTATTACGCATTTGTAAATTGGGGAAGTGCGGCAGGTATAGTTAAAGGAACGGATACAGGAATGTTTATGCCTAACGCTATCATAACAAGAGAACAGATGGCGCTAATGCTTGATAAATATATGGAATACAAAAAGCTTAATATTTCAAAGAACATAAATATGAAATTTCAAGATGCGGTAAAAATAAGTGATTGGGCTAAAAATTCCGTTGTAAAGGCAGTTAACGCGGGAATTTTGACAGGTAAGGCGGGAGGTCGGTTCGATCCGGCAGGAAGCGCTACAAGAGCGGAAGCCGCAACGGTTATTTGGAAACTTAATCAGCATTAATATTTCGGAGGGATTTATGATAGAGACAGTCAGGCTAAAAAATGGCCTCAGAATGGTATTTGAGGAACTTTCTCATGTAAAGTCCGCATCGGTGGGTATATGGGTGAGAGCAGGCTCAATAAACGAAATAAAGAAAAATTCGGGGATATCACATTTTATAGAGCATATGATGTTTAAAGGAACCGACAGATACAGTGCAAAGGATATTGCTGTAAACGTTGACAGGATAGGAGCACAGATAAACGCTTTTACGGGAAAAGAGGCAACTTGCTATTACATAAAGACAATTTCAGAAAAATTGGATGATGCATGCGACATACTCGCAGATATGTTTCTCAATTCAAAATTTGATAAAGAGTTGATGGAACGTGAAAAACAGGTCATATATGAGGAAATGAAAATGAGTGCGGATGATCCTGACGATCTTGCTCATGACATGCTCTGTGAAATGATTTTCAAAGAACATCCGCTCGGAAAGGCAATACTCGGTACAAAGACATCACTTAAAGGTATAACAAGGAATATGGTTATGAACTATATAAGAGATGAATATACTCTTGACAGTATAGTCGTATCGGTTTCAGGTTCTTTTGATAAGGAGAGGCTCATAGAATTCTTCAATGAAAAATTTTCGGTATTGAGATCTTCAAAGTCGGAGTTTAAGCCGAATGTATATGAATATAAAAGAAGCTGTAAAGCAAAGCATAAGGATGTGGAGCAAGCGCATGTATTTATGGGAATTCCTACGATAGCCATTTCCGATGAAAGGTATTATTCTTTCAGCGTTATGAATACTCTTATGGGTGGGAGCATGGGATCCAGATTGTTTCAAAATGTGCGTGAAGAAAAGGGACTTGCGTATTCGGTATATTCGATGCATGCTTCTTATCAGGATACAGGATATTTTATGGTATATGCGGGAGTTGGAAATGACAAGATAAAGCCGGCGCTCAACGCTGTGAGAGAAGAACTTGAGCTTTTGAAAAAGTCGGGTGTGAGCGAAGAAGAAATGGATACGGCGAAACAGCAGATAAAGAGCAGTTTTGTTTTTGCACAAGAAAACACAAACAGCAGAATGATTGCAAACGGCAAGAATTTGCTTCTTATGAATAGAGTGTTTGAACCGGATGAGGTTATAAAAGAATTAAATAATGTGAGGCGTGATGATATGATGGAAGTGGCTGAGTTTATAGGAAATATAAACGATTACAGTGTTTCTTTAGTCGCCGGAAATAAAATATCGCTTCCCGGTTTGATGAAAGGTGTTTTAAATGACTGAAATTAAGGTAATTGTAAAAGGAAAGAAGCTTCCGGAATATGAAACTTGCGGTGCTTCGGGAATGGATATAGCGGCTTTTGTCGAAAAACCCGTTTTGATAAAACCCGGAAAAAGGGCGTTGATATCTACAGGATTATTTATGGAAATTCCTAAAGGGTTTGAGGTGCAGATAAGAGCGAGATCCGGGCTTGCAATAAAATACGGTATAGGTCTTGTAAACGGGATAGGGACGATAGATGAAGATTATAGAGGAGAGATAAAGATTCCTTTGATAAACTTCGGAGAAGAAGATTTTACTGTAAATGACGGAGACAGAATTGCGCAAATGGTTGCGGTCAAGTATGAAAAGGTCAAACTTTGCAAGGTTGATGAACTCGCTGTGACCGAGCGTGGAGACGGAGGTTTCGGACACACGGGAATTTAAGGTTATCTAAGGAGAATATATGTTGATAAGAGAATGTGCGGAGCAGCATGAAAAAAGTTTTCTTGCGGAAAATGCCTCAAAATCGGCTGAAACAAGAGGTAGAGTAATTTATGAAAAACCTTGTGACATAAGAACCGAATATCAACGTGACAGAGACCGGATTATACATTCAAAGGCATTTAGAAGGCTTATGCACAAAACTCAGGTGTTTTTGGCACCCGAGGGAGACCATTTCAGAACAAGACTTACACATACTGTGGAAGTTTCTCAGATTTCAAGGACAATCGCAAGAGCACTGCGCTTAAATGAGGATCTGACGGAAGCTATAGCCATGGGACATGATTTGGGGCATACGCCTTTCGGACATAACGGAGAAGAGTTTTTGGATGCTATACATCCGGGAGGATTTAAACACAATTTTCAAAGTCTTAGAGTCGTCGATGTTTTGGAGTGTACCGAAAACAGACGTGGTATGAATCTGACGGAAGAAGTGAGAGACGGTATACTTAATCATACGGGAAACGGTATTCCTTTTACTTTAGAGGGTCAAATAGTAAAGATAAGCGATAGGATAGCATATATAAATCATGATATTGATGATGCGCTCAGAGCGGGAATTATAAAGCAGCAAGATATACCGGAAGAATGTGTACGGCTTTTGGGTGAAACGCACAGTAAGAGAATAAATAACCTTGTTACCGACTTGATAATGAATTCAAAAGGGGAGGACAGTATAAGGTTAAGTGATGATTTTCAAGAAAAAACAGATATGCTTAGAAAGTTTATGTTTGAAAATGTGTATCACAGCAGTTTGGTAAAAAAGACGGAAGAGCTTGAAAAGATAAATATGATGCTTAAGCTTTTGTATAATTATTTTATGGAACATACAGAAGAACTTCCGCATGAGCTTTCGGAGCTTTTGGCATCGGGAAACAAAAGTGAAATTGTTAAGGATCATATTGCAGGAATGACAGACAGATACGCGATCAATATATTTGAAGAACTTTATGTTCCGAAATCTTATTCTTTGAATGCCGGCAAATAAAGTTTTAAAATAAGGAGATATTATGGCAGGAATAACAGACGAAATAAAAGCCGGGTGTAACATCGTGGATGTAATAGGAAGGTCTGTGAACCTTAAAAGATCGGGCAGTAATTATAAAGGTGTTTGTCCTTTTCACAATGAAAAGACACCTTCGTTTGTTGTATCCGAGGACAAACAGATATTTACATGTTTCGGTTGCGGACAGAGCGGAGATGTAATAAGCTTTGTGGAAAAATACTATAACCTTTCATTTCAGGAAGCTATAGAAAAATTAGCATCGGAATATAACATAGAGCTGAAAAGCGGTGAATTTAAAAATGAAAAAAAGAAAGATGTCATGTATAATATAAATGCTGAAGCGGCGAGATTCTTTTTTGAACAAATGAGAACGACTGAAAATCCTGCATATAAATATATAAGGCGGAGGGGTATATCAGATCAGACTATTGTCAAGTTCGGAATAGGCTATGCACCTGACAGTTGGGATTCGCTTATTTTGGATATGAAAGACAAGGGTATAGATGAAAAACAAATGACGGCACTCGGGCTTGCTTCCGGTAATAACGGTAAGATATACAGTAAATTCAGAAATCGAATCATGTTTCCGATAATAAATACGAGAGGAAAAGTAATAGGTTTCGGTGGAAGAGTGCTTGACGACGGTATACCTAAATATCTTAATTCTCCGGAATCCGAAATTTTCAGAAAGAAAAATAATCTTTTCGGTATAAATTTGACTAGGCAGGAGATAAGCAAAGAGGGAAAAGCAATTCTTGTAGAGGGCTATATGGATGTGATTTCTCTTTTTCAACAGGGCGTAAAAAATGTTGTCGCATCACTGGGAACCGCATTGACAGAGAACCAGGCACTTATGCTTAAGAGGTATACTAATGACATAGTTATAGCGTATGATGCGGATGAGGCCGGTATAAACGCAGCCGTTAGAGCTATAGATATATTGATTCCTCTCGGACTTAAGGTCAGAGTTTTGAAAATAGATGACGGAAAAGACCCTGATGAGTATATAAAGAAACACGGTAAAAACGATTTTATGAAAGCGATTTCAAAGGCTGTATCGGCAACCGCTTTCAAATTGGATATTTTAAAAGAGAAATTTGATATAAAAAGCAATGACGGCAGAATAGATTTTCTCAACGAAGCGAGCAGGGAGTTAAAAAAGATAAGCCCTATAGAAGCCGAGATGGAAATAAAAAAGCTTGTGAAAGATACGGGTGTATCGGAGGGGGCTTTGAGGCTTCAGGTGCTTAATGAGGCACGAGAAACAAGAAAAGCGGCGGATAACGTATTTAAAAATAATTCAAATCAGGAGAGCGTCGCTGCGGCAAAACATAAATTTTCACAGTATGAAGGTTATTTTATCAAACTCATGGTAACCAAATGCGACTTTATAGATAAGGTGAAGATATATGACTTTGTTTTTAAAAATCCGTCCCCTATAAATATTTATCAAATCATTTTAAGATTATATGATGAGAGCGGAGAAGATATAGATACGGTTAAGCTTAAAGACAGTTTGGAATCTGATGATTTGGCGGTTTTCGAAAATATAACGGAGAATATAAAAATTTCCGATAAGGAGAACTTGATATTTGAAGAATGTGTCAGGGGGATTGAAGGAAGAAAGTCAAAAAATCGCCAACAGGATATAATAAAGATTCTTTCCGTACTTGATGAAGAAAAAGATAAGGAAGAAATTGATAAACTTACAAGGGAACTTATTGAAATACAAAGGACAGCTTATTAGGAGGTTATTATGTACAAAGATGAAAATATGGAACTTTCAAGGGATGAAATCGATATTCCGGAAGAGAAAAAAGATAGTCAGGGTACTGTAAAAGAGACTAAAGCGGAAGAAAAAGAGCGTCGTATAAGTGAGTTTCGGCAGCATTTAAAAAATAAGAAAACTATCTCACAGAATGAAATTTCTGATTATTTTTGTGAAATCGAGATGGACAGTGAAGAAATGGACGATATATACGGAAATATTTTCAGTCTGGGAATTGACGTTATTACTGCAAAAGATAATGAAAGCCTGGATGAAATTTCCGACGAAGATTTTGACAGTGTGAACGCCGATGTTGAAGAGGTTCCGGATGAAGAAGAGCTTGAAGAAGAAAATCTGGCTAAAGGAATCGCAGTTGATGATCCCGTAAGAATGTACCTTAAAGAGATAGGCAAAGTTCCTCTTTTGAAAGCGGAAGAAGAAAGAGAATTGGCGAGATTGATGGTTGAAGGAAGTCAACGGGAGCAGGAAAGAGCAAAAAATACTCTTTGTGAAGCTAACCTCAGGCTGGTTGTCAGTATTGCGAAAAGATATGTGGGAAGAGGCATGTTGTTCCTTGACTTGATTCAGGAAGGTAATTTGGGTCTTATAAAAGCCGTAGATAAATTCGACTATACTAAAGGCTATAAATTCAGTACATATGCCACATGGTGGATAAGACAGGCTATAACGAGATCAATTGCGGATCAGGCGAGGACTATCAGGATACCCGTGCATATGGTTGAAACTATTAATAAACTTATAAGAATATCAAGACAGCTGTTACAGGAGCACGGAAGAGAACCGACTCCTGAAGAAATCGCAAATGCGATGGAAATCTCAGAAGAGAAAGTAAGAGAAATATTAAAGATTGCACAGGAACCGGTGTCCCTTGAGACACCTATAGGTGAAGAAGAAGACAGCCACCTGGGAGATTTTATACCTGATGAAGATGTTCCCGCACCGTCGGAAGCGGCAGCTTTTTCTATGCTGAAAGAGCAGCTTGTAGAAGTTTTGGCGACATTGACTGAAAGAGAACAAAAAGTTTTGAAATTGAGATTCGGACTTGAGGACGGCAGGGCAAGAACTCTTGAAGAGGTCGGAAAAGAATTCGACGTTACGAGAGAGAGAATAAGACAGATAGAAGCAAAGGCGCTTAGAAAACTCAGGCATCCGAGCAGAAGTAAAAAGCTTAAAGATTATTTGGAGTAATATATCTATGGTACGATTGACATCCAGGCTCAGCAGTTTGGCGGGATACATAAAACAGGGTGAAAGGGTTATTGATGTAGGAACGGATCACGGGCTTTTGCCGATTTATCTCATTCAAAATAATATCACAAATAAGGTCATTTTGGCGGATATAAATGAGGGGCCGCTGGAAAAGGCAAAAGGAAATCTTGAGCGTGCAGGAATAATTTTAGGCTCTTCATCCTACACCTTAGACCCTTTACCGAGCTCAAAGAGTTCACTTTACTCAAAAGTCTCACAACCCACGTTAGATATAAGACAGGGTGACGGGCTTGATGTGATGGAAAAAGGGGAAGCGGATAAAGCAGTAATAGCCGGCATGGGTGGAAACCTTATAATTGATATTATGGCGAGGGATATTGAGAAAAGCAAGAGCATGGAATTTGTTTTGCAACCTCGGAAAAAACAGGAACGTCTTTCTAAATGGCTATATAAAAACGGATTTACAATAAAAGACGAAAGCCTGGTAAAAGAGGGATTTTATATATGGCAGATCATTCATGTGATTCCTGTTAGAGATACCTGTTATAAAAGGGAAATAGATTTTGCAATAAATCCGATTTTAATTGAGAAGTGTGATCCTTTGCTTTCCGACTTCATTCAGCAAAAGCTCAAAACATTGAAAAAGATATATAACGAAGCATCAAAGGGAAGTGGATGGATCGCAGCCAGGAATCGCACCTATGCCGAAATACTTGCAACGGAGATGGAAAAAATGTTGGAGAGGTATATTTGATATGAGTATAAAAATTTCTGATGTAATAAATGAAATAGAAAAAATCGCTTCGCTATCCCTGCAAGAGGATTGGGATAATTCGGGCAGGCAGATATCTTTAGGTGACAGAGACGTGAGAAAAGTTTTATTATGCCTTGAAGTTACAAGCAATGTTGTTGAAGAGGCTGTTGTGGAAGGTGCGAACCTGATTGTAAGCCATCATCCGCTGATATTTTCGCCGTTAAAATCTGTGGACAGTGAAAATTTTTTGGGAGATAAGATAATATCTCTCATAAAAAATAACATAGATGTGTATTCCGCACATACAAATTTTGATGAAGCTGACGGCGGGAATAACGACTATACTTCTCAGCTTTTAGGACTTCAAAATATAGAAAAAATATATTATAATAACTCATGGCAATTTGGAAGAACAGGAATTTTACAAGATACTATGAGTTTGTCCGAATTGGCATTGACGGTTTCAGAAAAGCTTGGGATACCGAAAGAACTTTTAAGATATGTCGGAGATCCGAATAAAAAAATTAAAAAAGTTGCAGTATGTACGGGTGCAGGTTCCGAACTTTTATATATGGCAAAGTATTTAGGATGCGATGCCGTAATCACCGGAGATGTAGGGCATCATAAGGCTTTGGATTCATTGGAACAGGGTATCTGCATAATAGACGGTACACATTTCGGAACCGAAATAAATTTTTCTGAAAATTTAAGGGCCAAACTTGAAGCCAATATGGGGAAAGAACTTAAAATGATATGTTCGTCTGTCGAAAAATCTCCTTTTAACAGTTTGGTTTAAATTTTAAACTACAGGGTATTTTGATATTTCAGTTGATATATATTATGAGTAAGTCAGACAGTTGCGTGCTTTTAAAAGTATGAGGAAAGTCCGGGCTCCACAGGGCAAGGGTGCCAGATAACGTCTGGCGAAGGTGACTTTAGGGAAAGTGCAACAGAAACATTCCGCCGAAACAGTTAGGCTGTGGTAAGGTTGAAATGGTGAGGTAAGAGCTCACCGGCAGTATGGTAACATGCTGGCCGTGTAAACCCCACTCGGAGCAAGACCAAGCAGGGAGGTAATTGCGAAAGCATAATGCCTGAAAGGCGGCGGCCCGTCGCTTCCCGAGAGGTAGGTCGCATGAGGTTGTCGGCGACGGCAATCCTAGATAGATGACTGTCAAATACAGAACCCGGCTTATAGACTTGCTCATATTTTTTCTTTTTTTGAGAGAGGGTGGTTTTGATGCAGGAAAAAAAAGAACTTAACAAGATGGGAGTTTTGCCTATCGGAAGATTGCTTGCAACTATGAGTCTTCCGGCTATGCTTTCAATGCTGATATTGGCACTTTACAATATTGTGGACAGTATATTTGTCTCCAGAATAAGCGAAGAAGCTTTGGCGGCTGTTACACTTGCATTTCCGGCACAAATCATTATAATTGCTCTTGCTATAGGTACTGCGATAGGAACCAATTCACTGATTTCGAGAAGGTTGGGGAGCAAAGATTTCGATGAAGCCGACAGCGCAGCAACTCACGGATTGGTTCTTGCAATTTGTAATTGGTGCATTTTAGCACTCTTCGGAATATTTGCGGGAAGAGCATTTATGATGTTTTTTACGGATGATAAATACCTTTTGGAAAACGGAACGGTGTATCTGAGAATTTGTTGCATATTATCTTTCTTCACTTTTATACAGCTCAGTATCGAAAAAATATTGCAGGCTACAGGAAATATGTTGTTTCCTATGATAAGCACCCTGACCGGAGCGGTCGTAAATATAGTACTTGATCCTATAATGATTTTCGGGCTGTTCGGCTTTCCGAGACTTGAAGTGGCAGGTGCCGCTATTGCAACGATCACGGGACAGTTTTGCGGTATGACGGTAGCTTTGCTGTTATTTTTCGGAAAAAAGCATCAGGTTAAAATTAAACTTAGAGGTTTCAGATTTGATAAAGACATATTAAAAAAAATATATGCAGTAGGATTTCCGGCAATGCTTATGCAGGTGATGGTATCTATTCTGGTATTTGCTATAAATGGAATACTTATAGCTTTCAGCAAGACGGCGGTGGCGTTTTTAGGAATATATTTCAGGGTACAGTCATTTATATTTATGCCTGTTTTCGGATTATGTCAGGGAACGATGCCTATTTTAGGATATAATTACGGTGCGAGAAACAAGGACAGATTTATGAAGACTTTTTGGCTTGCAATTAAGGTCGGAGTTTTTGTTATGGCTTTGGGAATGGCATTATTTATGATTTTTCCGAGAGAAATTTTGAGTGCATTTGATGCTAATGAAAATATGTACAAGCTTGGAATACCTGCACTTAGGATCATCTGTTTGTGTTTTATTCCGGCAGCGTTCGGAATAATATCTTCAACCATGTTTCAATCAATAGGTAAGGGTAAATACAGTCTTTTTGTATCGCTTCTTCGCCAGCTTATACTTATACTTCCGATAGCTTGGCTTTTAGCCGAATATTTTGGAGTCGGTGCAGTCTGGTGGGCTTTTCCTATAGCGGAAACAGTTGCACTTATATTTTCTACAATACTTTTCAGAAAAATCTACAGAGAAGAAATAAAACCTATGAATATAAATCAATGTTAAAGGGTATAATAAGCGCAAAGAGACAATGATCGTTGAGCTTATTATACCGGGATAGCAGTATGAACATTTTACATTACGGTAAAATTGCATATGTCTTATTCATGCCGTATAGTCGCATTATGAATAAGCTGCAAATAATCCGGTGAATAGAAGGCGGCAGGTTTTGTAAATTTTAAAAGGAGAATTGGCTATGAAGCAGTATGATGTGATCGTTATAGGAACCGGGGCAGGAAATATAATTTTAGACTATGCTTTAGAAAAAGGTCTTAAAGCGGCACAGATCGAAAAAGGAAAGTTCGGAGGAACGTGTCTTAATAAAGGCTGCATACCTACAAAAGTTATGGTTACGGCTGCGGATATGATAAGACAAGCCCGGAATGCGGAAGAAATAGGTGTAGATATAGGTTCGGCAAAGATAAATTGGGACAAACTGAAAAACAGAGTATGGAAGAAAATAGACGGGAATCAGTATATACATGATGTATATACAAACATGAGAGGGCTGGATGTTTATAAGGGGGAAGCTTATTTTACAGCTCCAAAAACCTTAAAGGTGAGATATACGGACGGAAGTCGGTCGGAAGAAATAGCTGCGGATAAAATTTTTATTGCAGCCGGAGCGGAAACCAATGTGCCTGAAATTGAAGGATTGGAACAGACGGGATACTTAACCAGTGAGAAACTTTTCGGGAATATGTTTCCTGAAAAACCTTTTAAAGAGCTTATAATACTTGGAGGAGGTCCTATAGGCTGTGAATTTGCACACTTTTTCAGTGCAGCGGACACTAAGGTTAAAATTGTACAGAGGAATGTCAGATTGCTGCCTAAAGAAGATTATGATATATCTATGGAGCTTCAAAAGGCTATGCAAGACTTCGGAGTGGAAATGCATTTCGGGGTGAACACCGTAAAAGTTCAATATAAAGACGGAAAAAAAATTGTAACACTTTCTGAAAAAGAGACAGGGAAAGCCTATGAAATTTCAGGCGATGAAATTTTAGTGGCGCCGGGAGTAAGAGCCGCTACAAAAGCGTTAAACTTAGAAGTCACAGATATAAAAACGGACGCCAAGGGGAACATAATAACTAATGAGTTTCTTGAAACGACGGAAGAAAACGTCTGGGCAATAGGTGATGTGAACGGGAACAGGAATTTCAGACATGTAGCCAATCATGAAGCGGATGTGGTGTCACATAACCTGTTTTTTGCTGACGGTCCCGCCGATTACAGGTGGGTGGACTATGATTTGACACCTGCTGTTACATACACATATCCCCAGGTTGCACATGTGGGGCTTAATAAGGAGGAAGCGGAGAGGAGAGGATATGATGTAGCTGTCGGAATGCATTATTTTTATGAAACTGCAAAGGGATATGCACTCGGATTTTCACCACGATCCTCTTTAAAACCGTTTATTAAGGTAATAGCGGAGAAAAAGACCGGGAAGCTGCTCGGAGCACATATAATAGGACCCGAAGCATCGGTACTGATTCAGCCGTTTATAAATTTGATGAGTGCGGGCGAAAACGTGATAAAGCCGGTCAACCCTGATGTGGGATCAGAGCTTACAAAAAAACTTAGAGCTGAAAAACTTACCAGATATTTGGATCCGCACTATGCTTCCACAATAAAAGAGACTATGATTCCGCATCCGTCTCTTCAGGAAGCAACTATGTGGACACAATATTATTTAAAGTATTAGTAAAAAAAACGCTGTAATCATTATAGGAAGATGAGTACAGCGTTTTAAGTTTTTGGAAAGCCTGAAATTAGGCGAAAATTCCACGATACTGTCAATTAAAGTTTAAAGTCTACATCATAGGTTTTACCGTCATAGAAAGATACAGTTCTTTTTGCAGGGACAGTTTGAGAAATTACTTTGCCTTTTCTTATTACATACAGACATTCTGCTTGCAGTCTTATAGCTTCAAAAGGATTTTCAGCATCCAGGATTATTAAGTCCGCACTGTTTCCGGGCTTGATTCCGTAATCTGAAAGATGCATAGTTTTGGCTGAATTTGTTGTGATCATATCAAAAAGAGTGTTTACCTGTTCATATCCGTTAAGCTGTGCCGTGTGCATAAGCAGATATGCAGCTGAGAGCATGTTTCCTTTTCCCATGGAATACCACGGATCCATTATCGAATCGTGTCCTATGCTTACGTTTACACCTTTTTCCAAAAGTTCATCGACTCTTGTACATCCTCTTTTTCTCGGATATCCGTCCGTTCTGTTTTGCAGAACGGTGTTGTCAAAAGGATTTGTTATCATATTTATCTTTGCTTTTGCAAGGTTTCCTATCAATTTAAATGCATAGTCATTGTTATAATTATGCATTGCGGTAGTGTGACTTGCCGTTGCTCTGTCGAAAAACTCGCGATTTATACTTTCTTTAGCCATGACTTCAACAAAACGTGAGTGAGGATCTCCGGTCTCATCAATATGTATATCTATAAGCCTGTCATATTTTTCAGCAAGATCATATATGAGTTCGACTTCTTTGACACCGTCTTCTCTTGTGTATTCGATATGGGGTGCGCCGCCTATGACATCAACTCCCATTTTTACGGCTTCTTCAAGCAGATCTCTATTGATTTTATTGGTAAAGACGGCATCCTGAGGGAAAGCCACGACTTGTATATCAATAAGCTCTTTTACTTCCTCTTTGAGTGCGAGCAGGCATTTTACGGTTCGCAATGTAGGATCTGTGCAGTCGGCGTGTGTCCTTACTCTCAGGACACCGTTTGCCGCATACCATTTTATTACTTCACGAGCATTATTCATCAGGATATCATCTGTAAGAGTGCTTTTCCATTCTCCCCATATATCTATCGCTTCAAGCAGGGTTCCCGAATTGTTCTGCCTTTTTAATTTCCCGGATACCAGTACGGCATCCAAATGAACGTGAGGATCTACTAAAGGCGGTGCAACGAGATTGCCCTGAGCATCTATGGTTTCAATGTTATCCGTTTTGTTAAAATTTATTTTTTTTGCGATTTCTTTTATTTTTCCGTCACTGATAAGTATTTCATTAAGTGAATCCGAGTCTTTCAAAGCGGCATTTTTTATCAGAATATTTTTCATAGCTTAATTTGTATGATTAATTGAAAGTTGAATCATACTCTCCTTTCCATTTTAATGTTTGTGTAATAATGCATTATATGTTTAATTTTATATTTTATTATACATACTCAGCATCATCGCTAACCCGGTGTGCATCGGGATCACCTAACGCTACAAATATTTTATGGAATAAAGGCATTGTTATAACAGCTGCGAGTATTCCCTGCAAAGTGGGTATTCCTATGTTGTATTTTCCTGTGAAATAAGCTGTAGCGCAGCCTAAAGCGTAAGCGAGCAGCGGGGCAAGACGTATTTTTCTGAAAGTCACATATTCCATTTTAGGAAGTTTTCTTTTGCTCACGAATAAATAGTCTCCTATGATTGCACCGCCCAGAGGAGGTATGAATGTACCGAAAATACCGAGCATAGGGATGAATATTGTGGAAACGCCGGCTATAGCCATTATCAGTGCTATTATTATACCCCCGAGAATAAAAGGGTTTTTATTGTTTTTGCCGAACATTTCCGCACCGGCAACTCCGAAAGCATATGCGGTTGCATTATTCGTAGTCCATATATTGAGTGTCAGGATGATCAAAGCCCATACGGTCAGACCCATTTTTATCATGAGTTCAATGAGGTCTCCGGTATTAAATACAAGACCGCCGAGCATTCCTGAAAATACCATTACACCGTTGCCTAATAAAAAACCGAGCAGACCTGCGATAAATGCCGTTCGTGCATTTTTTGCAAATCTTGCCCAGTTTGCCGCTTGTGTTCCTCCGGAAGCGAATGTGCCGACGATTACGGTTATTGCGCTTGTAACGGTCATTTCGTTGGTAGGAACTATAGATCGTATGGCATTTAAGCTTCCCGCTTCTTTTATTGCCATGTACATTACTATTATCATGAGAGCACCCATAAGAGGGATTGCGACGTAAGATACAAGAGCCATGGCTCGCACTCCGTATAAGGCGGTTACTCCCATTATAACGCCCCAGAACAGTATGAAAAATACTTTTGCAGCGAATGAATTGAAGCCCAAACCGCTCGAAAAAAGCATTCCCATGTATTCGGCGGTTATAGCGTACCAGAATACCTGCGTGCCTCCAAGTATTATGTCTGCCCATTTTGCTCCGGCTTTTCCGAGAGTATATCGTGAGAGCAGAACCGATGTGAGCCCGGTTTTGGCGCCGATGGCACATATTGATGCAACGTATACGCCGAGTATAAGACTTCCGACCAGGATTATCCATAAGAGATTATCAAAGTTGAAAGCCGCTCCTAAAGATGCTCCGGAAGCCATCGTAGGGGTAAAGAAAGTAAATCCGATGAGAACCGCGCTTATAGGCAGGAGCCCTTTTCTTGCGGTGGCGGGGACATGATCCAGAGGATAGTCATTGTCAAAAGCGTCTTCTTTTTTCTTTTTGAAATCAGTCATATTGCACCTCCAATGATAAATTCATTATCAATACAAAGATTTGGCATTGATAAGACGTAAGAAAAGAAATATATAATTGATAAAATATTATCATAATATATTAACATTGCTTTTTGTAAAAAGCAATAGCACAAAATTTATAAAATTGATAAATTTTCCACAGTTATAACATATGTTTGACAACGGTAGAACAAGCAGAATGTGATTAAAATCTTGCTCTATACGAAACAGAGCTTTTGTGTTATAATAAGCCATCGATTATGAAATGTTAAAAAACCCTATAGGTTGTGGTAAAATAGAAGAAACATATCATGAAAGCACAATATGTGTCGAAGCAAAAATCCGTTGTAATATGGATTTTCTTTTGTGAAAGCAGCGAAAAACCGTAAAGAAAATGTTAAAAATTACACTTACGGTAGTCGATATTATATAAAGAGGAGAAATATATGAAGTTAGGGATTGATATAGGATCTACGACTGTTAAACTCGTTCTTTTGGATGAGTCCGATAATATAGTATATAAGAAATATGAAAGGCATATGTCAAATGTATTTGATAAAGTTAAAGAATTGCTTTCAGACCTGTCTCAAAATTTTGATATTACTGAAGAGGTATCCGTTTGCATAACGGGATCGGGCGGGCTTTCGCTTGCAACGCTCATAGGGGTGGCGTTTGAACAGGAAGTTATAGCGGCAGGAGAAGCTATAATAAAATATATACCGGATACGGACGTTGCTATTGAGCTTGGAGGAGAAGACGCCAAGATAACGTTTTATGGAAATACGGTCGAGCAAAGAATGAACGGAACCTGCGCAGGAGGTACGGGAGCATTTATAGATCAGATGGCTGTTTTATTAAATACGGATGCATCAGGGCTTAATGAGCTTGCAAAAAAATATAAAACGATATATCCGATAGCTGCAAGATGTGGAGTTTTTGCTAAAACGGATATACAGCCTCTTATAAACGAGGGAGCATCCGGCGAGGATCTTTCGGCATCCATTTTTCAGGCAGTGGTTAATCAGACGATTTCAGGGCTTGCATGCGGCAGAGTTATAAAAGGTAACGTGGCTTTTTTAGGGGGGCCGCTTTCATTTTTATCTGAATTAAAAAAGAGATTTATAGAAACGCTTGAACTTGAGGAAGAGCAGATAGTTTCTCCGGATAACGGAGAATATTTTGTTGCACTCGGTGCGGCATTGCTTTCAGTTAAAAAAAATACTTTTTCAATTAAAGAACTTGTTAATAAAATGAACAGTGCCAATCCTGAAAATATGGCACAGGCGAAACACCTTTCACCGCTGTTTAAAAACAGGGAAGAATATCGACTTTTTAAAGAGAGGCACGATAAAGAAAAAATAGAAAGAGCGGATATAGCTATTGCGAAAGGTAAGGCATTTTTAGGCATAGATGCGGGTTCAACCACTACGAAAGCCGCACTTATAGATGACAATAAAAGGCTTTTATATTCTTTTTATAAGAATAATGAGGGTGATCCTATAAAGTCGGTTATCAAAATGTTAAGAGAACTTTATGAGATTATGCCCGAGGGACTTGTGATAGGAAGAACTACCGTGACAGGATATGGTGAAGGGCTTATAAAAGCTGCGTTTAAGGCTGATTCGGGTGAAATAGAGACTATGGCGCATTACAGAGCGGCGGAACAGTTTTTGCCGGGAGTAGAGTTCATTCTCGATATAGGCGGTCAGGATATGAAATGTATGAAGATAAAAGACGGAGCGATATATAATATCATGCTTAACGAAGCGTGTTCATCAGGATGCGGATCTTTTATAGAAACCTATGCAAAGTCGGTAAATATGAAGATAGAAGATTTTGCTAATGAAGCCTTGTTTGCGGAAAGCCCGGTTGATTTGGGTACGAGATGTACCGTTTTTATGAATTCTAAAGTTAAACAGTCTCAAAAAGAGGGAGCTACGATAGGAGAGATTTCTGCGGGGCTTTCATATTCAGTTATAAAAAACGCATTATATAAAGTAATCAAACTCAGAAATACCGATGAGGCCGGTGAAAAGATAGTAGTTCAGGGCGGAACATTTTTAAACGATGCCGTACTTAAAAGTGTTGAAAGCATTTTGGGTAAAGAGGTTGTAAGACCCGATATAACAGGACTTATGGGAGCATACGGAGCTGCTATAGTGGCAATGAACCAATATAGAGAGGGAGAAGTATCAAATATAATAAGCTGCAGAGAGCTGGACGGATTTTCGGTTGAAAGCACTCATACAAGATGTAAAAAATGTGAAAATAACTGTATGCTTATCATAAATACGTTTGCGGATAAAAGTCGTTTTGTAACAGGTAACCGCTGTGAGAGAGGTGCGGGTAAAGATAGGACAAGTACCGACGTACCCAATTTATATGCATATAAGTATAAGAGACTTTTTAATTATGAATCTTTAAAGAAAAATGAAGCGTCAAGGGGTGAAATAGGAATTCCGAGAGTACTTAATATGTATGAGAACTATCCGTTTTGGCATACATTTTTTACTGAATTGAAGTTTAGAGTGGTATTGTCGCCGCAGTCATCAAAGAATATATACGAAAGCGGTATGGAAACGATATCGAGCGATACTGCATGCTATCCTGCCAAATTGGTTCACGGGCATATAAAATGGCTTGCTAAAAACGGCGTGAAGACAATATTTTATCCCGGCATAAACTATGAAATAAAGGAAAATGATAATGTAAATAACCATTATAACTGTCCGATTGTAGCAACTTACCCTGAAGTTATAGCGGGAAATATGAATGATGTTTTTAAGGAATGTAACGTTGAGTTTATCCACAATTTTATACCTTACGATAATGACAAAAAAATGATAAAGGCTTTAAGCAAAATTTTTGAGATGAGAGGAATTTCTTACGGAGAAGTAAAAAAGGCTGTTGTTAAAGCCAGAGCCGAGGATATAAAGTTTAAATCCGAGATAAGAGAAAAAGGCTTGGAAACAGTAAAATATATTCAGGAAAAAGGATTAAAAGGAATTGTTTTGGCGGGTAGACCTTATCATTTGGATCCCGAAATAAATCATGGAATGGATCTGCTTTTAAATTCATTCGGCTTTGCGGTTCTTACGGAAGATTCCGTGGAATGGCTGTGCAAAACCGAGACTAAATTAAGGGTTTTGGATCAATGGACATACCATTCAAGACTTTATCGTGCCGCAAAATATGTAGGAACACTGGATAATGTTGAGCTTATACAGTTAAATTCATTCGGTTGCGGGCTTGATGCGGTGACTACCGATCAGGTGGAAGAGATATTGCGGATGAAAAATAAACTTTATACAGTTTTAAAAATAGATGAAGGATCCAATCTCGGAGCGGCAAAGATCAGAATAAGATCGTTAAAGGCGGCAATGGAAGAAAGAGATAAGAACAATATTCATTGTATCCCTGAGGATCATGATTATGAACGGAAAATTTTCACAAAGGAAATGAAAGAAAAATACACCATTTTAATTCCCCAAATGTCGCCGATTCATTTTGATATGGTCGAGTCTGCATTAAAATACAGCGGATATAATGTGGAACTGCTTCCGTCGGTTGATAAAAATGCTGTAGATGAGGGATTAAGATATATAAACAATGATGCATGTTATCCTACGATAGTATCGTTGGGACAGATTATATCAGCTTTGAAATCAGGCAAGTATGATCTTGATAAAACAGCGGTATTTATGAGCCAAACGGGCGGAGGTTGCAGGGCAAGTAACTATGTGGCACTGCTTAGAAAAGCTTTTAAGGATCTGAATATTTCACAGGTCCCCGTCGTCAGTGCCAATATAGTGGGGCTTGAGAATAATCCCGGATTTAAAATAACTCTTTCGCTTGCAAAGCGTATAATCATGGGCATGGTTTACGGAGATCTGTTTATGAGAGTCTTATATCAAACAAGACCTTATGAAAGAGAAAAGGGTTCGGCTGACAGACTGCATAAAAAATGGCTTAAATCTGCTAAAGAAAATGTGGCGTCAGGAAGCATGTCCGAATTTAAAAGGAATATAAATAATATAGTGAAAGATTTTGACAGTTTGCCGTTACAGAATATACAAAAACCCAGAGTGGGAGTGGTGGGAGAGATATTGGTTAAATATCATCCAACCGCAAATAACGATATAGTCGGAATAATAGAGAGAGAAGGGGGAGAAGCTGTAGTCTTGGATCTTTTGGATTTTTTCCTCTACGGTATGCATTCAAAGGAGTTTAACTATAAATTTTTATCAGGAAAATGGTCACAGCTTATGGCTAATAAATTTGCAATAAGAGTTATAGAGCACTATAGAAAGCCCGCAAGAAGAGCTTTACAAAACAGCAGACGTTTTCACGAGCCGCTTCACATAGAAAATCTGGCTGAGAAGGCTTCAAAAGTTACATCTTTAGGAAATCAGTGCGGAGAGGGATGGCTTCTTACGGGAGAGATGGTTGAATTGCTCGACGGAGGTATACATAATATAGTCTGCCTGCAACCTTTTGCCTGCCTGCCTAATCACATAACCGGAAAAGGAATGATGAAGCCCTTAAGAAACTATAATCCTGACGCAAACATATGTGCTATAGATTATGATCCGGGTGCAAGCGACGTAAACCAGCTGAACAGAATAAAACTTATGATGGCAACCGCTCACAGAAAAATGAGCAAAACCTGATAACACAAGACAAATAGATTGAATTATAAATATTTTGTTGATATAATAATTACAGAGATTAAGGTGCTATATGATAACTACACGGTTTCATATGTGCACATGGGAGGTATATATGGGAAGACACGGTACTATAGCTGGAAGAAAAGCTGCTCAGGATTCAAAGAGGGCGGCGGTATTTACTAAATATGCCAGAGCTATAACAGTTGCGGCAAAAAACGGCGGAGATCCGGAATATAATGCCGAATTAAAGCATGCGATAGATAAAGCAAAGAGCATAAATATGCCTAATGATAATATAAATAGAGCTATAAAAAAAGGTACAGGTGAACTTGCAGGTGAAACATATGAACCGGGCAGATTTGAAGGATACGGTGCAGGCGGTGTTGCAGTTATCGTAGATGTTTTGACTGACAATAAAAACAGGACCACTGCCGCTGTCAAGCACGCTTTTGATAAGTATAGCGGAAATCTCGGAACGCCGGGATGTGTGTCGTATATGTTTGATAAAAAAGGTATAATAATAATAGAAAAAACTGATGCAACAGATGAAGATCAACTTATGGATACGGCGCTTGAAGCGGGTATGGAAGATATGAAAACTTATGATGACTGCTTCGAGATCATAACTACCCCGGAGGATTTTGACATAGTTAAAGGAAGTATTGTGTCGGCAGGATATGATATAATTGAAGGAGATATCGAATATGTACCGTCTGTGGAAGCAAATCCTACAGATGAATCCGACATTAAAAATCTGAAAAAAATGCTTGAACTCATGGAAGATAATGATGATGTTCAAAAAGTATATACGAATTGCAGCTTGGACCTGACGGAATAATATAATTTAATACAGTTTACAAGATTATCCTGGGGTGCTGGTTAAGGCTTTTTAATTCAACCTACATTACATTCTTGGGAATCCGGAGTTTCACGGAATATGTCATGCCGCCTTCGAGCGGAAGACAGAAGCTATGAACAGGATACCCCCCTATTTTGGATAGGGAGTGAATTACTTGGCCTAACGACACGTCGGGATTTTTGCTTTAGGAGGCTCGCTTATGAAATCGGACATTGAAATAGCACAGGAAGCTAAGATTTGTGAAATCGGAGAAATTGTTAAAAAGCTTAATATTGATGACAAATACGTTGAACGCTACGGGAAATATAAAGCTAAAATAGATTACAGGATTTTCAAAGATGAGAAATTCTGTAAAAAAGAAGACGGTAAGCTTATTCTCGTCACTGCAATAAACCCCACAAAAGCGGGGGAAGGAAAAACTACGGTAAGTGTGGGACTGGCAGATGCTTTGAATATTTTGGGAAAAAATGCAGTGCTTGCACTAAGAGAGCCCTCACTTGGACCGGTATTCGGCGTAAAAGGGGGAGCATGCGGGGGAGGATATTCTCAAGTCATTCCTATGGAGGATATAAACCTACATTTTACGGGCGATATACATGCAGTGACCACCGCAAATAATTTGATTGCAGCTATGGTTGATAATCATATCAAACATGGCAATGAGCTAAGAATCCATACAGGAAGGATAATCTGGAAAAGATGTATGGATATGAACGACAGACAGCTCAGAAAAATTGTGGACGGGCTTGGTGGAGAAACTGACGGAGTTCCCAGAGAAGACGGGTTCGACATATCGGTAGCTTCTGAAGTAATGGCTGTTTTATGTCTTTCGGAAACATTGGAGGATTTAAAAAAGAAAATAGGAAATATGATAGTTGCATATGATGTTGACGATAAGCCTGTTACAGTAAATGATATGGGATGCACAGGTGCCTGCAGTGTACTTCTTAAAGAGGCATTAAAACCTAATCTTGTTCAGACGCTCATAAAAACGCCTACGTTTATTCATGGAGGTCCATTTGCAAATATTGCGCATGGATGCAACAGTATAATGGCAACAAAACTTGCTTTAAAAATGGGAGAATATGCCGTGACCGAAGCGGGATTCGGAGCTGATTTGGGAGCCGAAAAATTTATGGATATAAAATGTAGAATGTCGGGGATAAGTCCGGACTGCGTTGTGATTGTAGCTACCGTAAGAGCATTGAAAATGCATGGAGGAGCAGCTGCAAACAATTTACATGTAGAAGATATGACAACTTTGGAAAAGGGTTTTGAAAACCTGAAAAAGCATATAGAAAATATAACAAATATATTTAACAGAAATATTGTAGTTGCTATAAATAAGTTTCCTACAGATACGGAAAAAGAGATCGGGAAACTGAAAGTGCTATGTGAAGCAACCGGGGTTGCCGCTTGTGTATCAAATGTTTTTGAAGAGGGAGGAAACGGCGGAACGGAACTTGCAAAGAAAGTTATAGAGTTGGCATCCGAATCGGATTCGAAAAAAACCGTACAAGGATTTGCATATGATTTACAACTCGGCATAAAAGAAAAAATAGAGACATTGGCAACTAAAGTTTACGGAGCATCGGGTGTTGCATTTTCATCAAAAGCCTTAAAAGATATTTCTAAGCTTGAAGCTTTGGGATATGGGAAATTGCCTATATGTGTGGCAAAAACACAGTATTCTATTTCCGATGATCCCGAATTGTTTGGACGACCTGATGACTTTATAATGACGGTCAGAGGGATCAAGCCGTCTGCAGGGGCAGGATTCATAGTCGTATTAACGGGTGATATAATGACTATGCCGGGGCTTCCACAAAAACCTGCGGCGATTGATATAGATATTGATGAGTGTGGTAAAATTAAGGGATTATTTTAGACTGTATTTTAGGAGGGATTTTATATGTTGTATCAGAGATGTAATGCTTTTTTAAATGCACTGGCATCTGAGAAGCCTGTACCCGGAGGTGGCGGAGCATGTGCACTTGTGGCTGCTGAGGGAGTTGCATTGGGTGAAATGGTTGCAAATCTTACTATAGGGAAAGAAAAATATGCTGATATTGAAGATGAAATGAAAGGACTGCTTAATAATCTGACGTCAATAAGAATCAGGCTTCAAAGTATGGTAAACAATGACGCAAAAGCTTTTGCACCGCTTAAAGTCGCTTACAGCATGCCGTCATCAACGGATGAGGAGAAAGAAGCGAAGGCAAAAGTGATGGAAGAATGTCTTTATGATGCGGCAATGTCACCTTTTAAAATCGGAGAAGCCGCAGTGGATGCACTTGGTATTATGAGCAAAGTAGCTAAAATAGGCAATAAGATGGCGATAAGTGATGTGGCTACCGGTGTTGGGTTCATCATGTCTGCGGCAAGGGGTGCATACTTAAATGTTATAATAAATACAAGACTCATGAAAAATGAAAAGACAAGAGATCTCTTTGATTCAAATTCAAAAATGTGGTATGAAGATGCCGAGAAGATCGGGAATATGATAATAGATGAAATTTTGAATACGATGGTAAGCTATGATGGAAATTAAGGGTTTGGCGGTTGCTGAAAAAATAAAAGCTGATATAAAGGAAAAAATGCACATAATATCTCAAAAAGGTATAGATCCTAAGCTTGCAGTTTTTAGAGTCGGAGAACGCGAAGATGATATAGCGTATGAAAAAAGACTGATTAAAAACGCAAAAGAGCTCGGGATATCGGTAGAACGGATCTTAATCGGTGATTGTGACAGCTTTGAAAAATTTCAACATGAATTTTCAACATTGAATGATGATAAGGGTATTCACGGTATAATTTTATTCAGACCGTTAAAGAATAAGGTATGGGAAGAGTATGCGAAAAACAACATAAATCCGGATAAAGATGTTGACTGTATGGGATATAATAATCTTGCGAAGCCATATCTGAATAAATTTTCAGGAATTTTGCCGGCAACACCGTCAGCATGTATGGAGATTTTAAAATATTATAATATTACGCTGAAGGGTAAAAAAGTTTCAATTATAAACAGAAGTACGGTGCTTGGAAAACCTCTCGGAATGATGCTTCTGAATGAAAACGCCACAGTGACATTTTGCCATTCAAAGACTGAAAATCTGAAAGAAATAACAAAAAACAGCGATATTGTAATTACGGGTATCGGAAAAGCAGGATACTTTGATGAATCATATTTTAATGATAACAGCGTAATTATAGATGTCGGAATTAATTTTGATGATGATGGAATGGTAGGAGATGTAAAGAGAAACATGGGAAATAAGGTAAGAGCTGTAACGCCTGTTCCCGGTGGAGTAGGCATTGTTACAAGTTCTATATTGTTCAGAAATCTTCTGTGTAATATAGATATATAAAAAGATGTATTAAATGTTTACTTTGTTTTGAAGTTTTCATAGAGTTAAAATTTATAATCCGGCAGATATAAGTCTCTCGGATTTTTTTATTTCAGTCGGAAGGTTTTGCAGACAAATATTTCAAATTGATGTTGTTACAGTTTAAAGTTTGTTTTGTGAAGGTTTGCGATTTTCAAATGTGGTTATTGAATCAAAGCCCAAACTCGTCAGATAATTGCGCATCTCTTTGAAACCGTAGGATATATGTTCAGGTTTATGAGCGTCTGATCCCATTGTAAGGACTCTTCCGCCGTAATCCCGATACATTTCGAGGATTTCTTTTCGAGGCAGTGTAGTCGGCATCATATTGTAGCGGAAGCTTGAGGTATTAAGTTCAATGCCTTTCCCGTCAGATATTATCATTTTTAAAATTTCAGAGACTAATTCCGCATACTCTTTGAAATCGGGAATTTTGGGAGCATATCTGTCTATTATGCTGAAATGACCGAGCACATCATAATTTTTATAGGATTTCAGGCATTCATACATATTCTCATAGAAAATTAAATACGTTTTAAGCGGAGATTCCGATTCGTAGAATTCAGGGGAGTCTATTTCCATACCGGAGCATGCATGAAATGATCCTATTACAAAATCGTAGTGAAAAGAATCAACTTCAAAATTACACTTATCCATAGTTTTGCCGGGCTGTATTCCCATTTCTATTCCTTTGATTATTTTGATCTTTTCGCTATATTTCTTTTTTATATCGATAAGCATTTTATGGTAGTTGACAAGATCCAAAAGAAAAGGATATTGTTCGCTCGGATAGTCGGGATCAAAATGATCTGTAATTGCATATTCTTTAATTTTCAGTTCTATTGCTCTTTCTATCATACTTTCCGGTGAAGCGGTAGAGTCATCTGAAAAATTTGTATGTGTATGGTAGTCAAACATCTTTATACCTCTCAAATAATTGAATCTACAGTATTATACTATGAAAATGTTCTTCGAACAAGAATATCATTATTTTAAAATCAAAGCTACTGAAATGCTACCGTTTTCAGGCGACGGTTAGTATAGCCAAAAGCAGATTTTTGTAGTATATTATAATACGAAGAGATGAGAAGCTTAAGTGCAGTGACAAATGCCGGTCATGGGGCGGAGCAGGAGAAGGATATGTATTTAGAAACCGGAACAGTTAAAACACCGATAGGGAATTTAAAAATTAAGATGATCGACGGGTTTCTTACCGAGCTGAATACTACGGATGAAGATGTGAGAAATATGAACATTGAAAAATCGCCAAATTTGGAATATGTTTATGACTGGATTGAAAGGTATTTTAAAGGTGAGAATCCCGGAAAAACACCGGAGATGAAGCCGCACGGTACGGAGTTTCAAAAACATGTTTGGAAAATTCTCACGGAGATTCCTTACGGCAAATCGCTTTCATATAGTGATATCGCAAAAAAAATCAATAAAAACGGTGCTGCAAGAGCAGTCGGACAGGCGGTTGGGAAGAACCCTATAATTATAATAATACCGTGTCATAGAGTGCTTGCAAAACATGGATTGGGAGGATTCAGCGCGGGGCTTGACGTGAAGAAAAAATTACTTGATATTGAAAATATAGTTTTTTAATCGTTTTCGGGAGGCATATATGAAGATAAAAAAGGCATCGGATTATTTTCTTAAAAACCCTTATGGTGTTTTGGGGATTTCGTGTAATGCGGAAAAAAGGGAAATCCTTGAAGCGGCAGATACTCTGAATGACCTTATAGACAAAGGCGAAGAAGGAAGTTATAAAACTCCTTTTGTATTTAAAAATCTGCCCGTTTTTGACAGGAGCAAGGAATCGATTGATACTGCTATGCAAGATATTTATAATCCATGTTATAAGCTGTTTTGGTTTAAAGAAAATGCGGCGATGCTTGGGAAATATGATTCTATTTTGGAATACCGGAGTCTTGGAGGTTCGGACTATGATGTTTTTGTTGCAGCTTATCTGTACTTGATTGAAAATGATCCTACGTTTGTTCACGAGGTGAATTGGATACAAGTTGTCAGAGTTATAAGGCTGCTTTGTTCAAGTTCCGAAAAAGACATAGAGTGTTTTGTAAAAGGAAGAATATTGCCTGATTCTAAAGAACTGATAAACAAAAATATATTAAAGCCTTTGTTTAAGCATGCAGAGGCTTCAAGTATGGAGGGAATAGGGCGAATAACCGAGATACTGTATATTCATTACAAAGAAAAACTTGGCGAATTTATTCCGTTCATAACTCCTGTGATTGAAAAAAATTTGAATGAGCAATATGAAGATATAAAAACTATGGTGAGCAAGTTTGATAGGAGTTCAGATTCGAGCTTATCTGACGAAGTACTTATGACACATGTCTATGAGCTTAGAGATTATATTGTTGAAATAAGCTATAAAAACAATAAGATATTTGAGGTACTGAATAAAATAAAATCGGTAAAATCGGGTGAATGGGACGGTTTATTAAGTATAACTGAAAACATCTATGATATAACTGTAGACGGATTTATAGACATCGGACATCCTGAATATGCATTTGGAACCTGCAAGCTTGCGAATAGATATGTGAGACCTGATAAAAGAGAGAAAATAAAAATAAAGGCGGCAGAGCTGTCAAAGCTTTCTGAAGGGAAAGAGAACATAATTTCCGAAATGCTTTCGGTGAATAAAGAAAATAATAAAAATCGACATGCACAGCCTATAGATAAATCAGGGCTAAGATGGGTTATTCTTATTGCAGCTGTAGGGCTTATTATGCTCATAAAAAATTTGTTCAACTGATTTTCAGCTTGTATGTGATTTTGGAGGGAACAAGAAGAGATGAAAGATTTATTTGTTGTAATAGACGGTAACAGCCTTATAAACAGAGCGTATTATGCGATCCAAAGGCCTATGATAACGAAAGACGGAACTTATACACAAGGTATATACGGATTTATAAGTATGCTTAATAAAATGCTTGATGAATATGTTCCTGAATATGTTGCCGTAGCATTTGACAGAAAGGCGCCTACATTCAGACACAGAGAATATGAAGCATACAAGGCGGGAAGAAAGTCAATGCCTGACGAACTTGCCATGCAGATGCCTATAATGAAAGAAGTTTTAAAAGCAATGAATATAAAGACTCTTGAGTTGGACGGATATGAAGCTGACGATATCCTCGGTACACTCTCACGAGAGGCGGAAGAACACGGAATGAAAAGCATGATAGTGACGGGAGATAAGGATGCTTTACAGCTTGCAACGGATAGGACAAAGATTCTGATAACAAAAAAGGGAATAAGCGAGTTTGATTTATATGATCATGATAAGATGCTTGAAGTTTACGGGTTTACACCTCAGCAGTTCATTGACTATAAAGGATTAAGAGGGGATACGTCGGATAATATTCCGGGAGTTCCGGGAGTGGGAGAAAAGACGGCTTCGAAACTCATAGAAGAGTACGGCTCTGTTGAGGGAGTATATGAAAATTTGGCATATATCTCATCAAAATCATTAAAGACGAAACTTGAAGATAATATGACATCGGCATACTTGAGCAAGAGGCTTGCAACCATAGATACGCATGTTCCTATCAGCTTCAATCCTGATGATTATAAATTTGAGGAGCCTAATTATAAAGAACTCATTGAACTTTATAAAAAACTCGAGTTCAGAGCGTTTATTAAAAAATTGTCGGATAAAAAAAATATTGATGTAACACATAATAAGCTGCTGTTTTCAAACAGGATAGAAAATGTTAAAACGCATAGGATAGAAAGTGGCGATATAGGAGAATTACGTAAGTTACTGGATAAAAATGAGCAGATTGTATTGAATGTTTTTCATAATGCCGATCATAAAGCATTGCCTCACGTGTACGGGGTCTGTTTGACGAAAGTCAAAAATCTGGAATATATTTATTTAAATATATCAGATCCGAACACAATTTTGGAATTTGTAAAATTAATAAGAGAGTATGAAGTGGAAATATGGGGACACGATCTTACAGAAGTTTTGTATCCGCTTATGGTAATGATTTATAAAGAAAAAAATCAAACATCGGGCAAGAGGGTATTCAAAGTCGGATTTGATTCCGCAGTTGCACAATACCTTTTAGAGCCTGCACGCAGCAGTTATGACTTGGCGGCAATGATGCTGGAAAAGTTCGGTATAAGTTTAAAATCGAATCAACAGGGAGAGCAGATAGATCTGTTTGGCGGCGTCGGAGATAAATATTTTGATGAAGGATTAGGGGTTGCCCTCGCCGTCTTGGATTTGAAAAATATTTTACTTCCCGCTATTGAAGAAGAAGGGATGAACCGTGTCTTCTACGATATAGAACTTCCTCTTATAGAAGTTTTGACTTCAATGGAAGCACACGGGTTTGCAGCGTCGGCGGAAGAGCTGAAAAGGCAGGGAAATGAGCTTACAAACAGATTGGAAATATTAAAAGAAAAAATATATAAGGTTGCAGGAGAAGAATTTAATATAAATTCACCTAAGCAACTTGGTAGTATATTGTTTGAAAAGTTAAACCTGCCTCACGGGAAAAAAAATAAGAGCGGATACAGTACGGATATAGAGGTACTGGAGGGTTTGAGGGATGTAAACCCTATAATTGCGGATATAATAGAATATAGAGGCGTTTCGAAACTTTTGAACACGTATGCTTTAGGTCTTATATCCTCAATAGGGGAGGACGGAAAGATACATCCGCATTTTAAACAAACAGTGACTGCTACAGGAAGGATAAGCTGTGTTGACCCTAATCTGCAAAATATTCCTATTCGTCAGGAGATAGGCAGAAATATAAGAAAGGCTTTTATTCCAGATAAGGGTCATGTTCTGACAGGTGCCGACTATTCGCAAATTGAATTGAGGGTGCTTGCACATTTGTCAGAAGATAAGGCTTTAACAAAAGCTTTTGAGGATGGCGAAGATATTCATAAAACTACAGCTTCAAGAGTATTCAACGTTGACAAGGAAAGTGTTACAAGCTTGCAAAGATCAAGAGCAAAAGCAATAAATTTCGGTGTTATATACGGTATGAGCAATTTCGGACTTTCAAATGAACTCAATATATCGAGAAAAGAGGCTGAAGAATACATAGAAGGATATTTTTCTTTGCACAGGCGTGTAAAGGCTTTTATGGATATGCAGGTTGCTATGGCAAAGTCGGAGGGGTATACGGTCACGATAACAGGAAGAAAAAGATTTATTCCCGAAATAAATGCATCGTCTTATGTAGTAAGACAGATGGGCGAAAGATTGGCAATGAACAGCCCTATTCAGGGAAGTGCGGCGGATATTATCAAGGCTGCAATGAACAAGGTTTACGATAAGATACTTGAGGAAAAATTATCATCCTCTTTGATACTTCAAATACATGATGAGCTGATAATAAATACGGCGGAAAATGAAATTGAAAAGGTTAAGACTATGTTGAAACAATCTATGGAAGAGGCTGTGGAGCTTATTGTTCCGTTGATTGTAGATATAAATACGGGTAACGACTGGTATGAACTGAAATAATTCAAAAGAAAGGGAAAAAATATGTATACAGTAGGTATAACCGGAGGCATAGGTTCAGGCAAATCAACCGTTACCGAGAGTTTAAAAGATAAGGGATTTAAAGTTATAGATGCAGATGAAATATCGAGGGAAATAACCCGGAACGGTTCACATGCGGTAACGCAGTTGGCAGGAATTTTCGGAGACTTTATCATTGATTCTCCCGGTGTTTTAAACAGAAAAAAGCTTGCAGCGATAGTTTTTAAAGATCCGGAGAAAAAAAAAGAACTCGACGGGTTCATGATGATAAGAATTATATCTGAGATAAATGCGCAAATGATGAGGCTCGCAGATGAAAGGTTGATATTTTTAGATGCTCCGCTGCTTTACGAGGCGGAACTTGATAAAGTTTGTGATGAAGTTTGGGTAATTGATGCTCCGCTAAAAAAAAGATTGGAGAGGGTTTCACAAAGAGACGCCATTTCCGAAGAGGATGTTATGGATAGAGTGAAAAACCAACTTCCCGATGACAAAAAGCTTAAGCTTGCAGACGTTGTGCTCGACAACAGCGGTACATGTGAAGAATTGAAAAATACCATTTTAAAAGAATTGAGTGAATTAGAAGGCAGGATTGATATCTATGAACAGGAAAATGATGAAGAGATTGATGATAGGATTAGTGGTGATCCTTTTCTTGACTTGCTTTAGCGGATGTGAAAAAGGAAGCAAAATACTTGGAGGAGGCGGCACTGATGAAGATTTTGAAAAGACATTTGATATATATACGCCTATGGAGCGTGTAAGAACACTTAATCCGTTTTGTTCACTCGACAAGGATTCATATTATTTCGGAAAACTTGTGTATGAAGGTCTTTATTATTCAGATAAAAAACTTGAAACAAAGAGGAGTCTTGTGGAGTCCGAGACGTTTGAAGACGGAGCGGTAACGCTTAAATTAAAAGAAGGTGTGAAGTGGCATGACGGTCATATTTTATCCGCTGCGGATGTAAAATTCAGTATATCATGCTATAAGGAAGGAAACGGCCTTTATAAGTCTATGGTTGATAAGATAGACACGGTAAGAGTCATAGGAAACAGCAGCATAAGAATAAAATTTAAAAACGACAAAGATGCGGCGCTTGCCAATCTTACGTTTCCGATATTGCCTAAACATATTTTTAAATCAGTTTCAGCCGCCGTTACGGCGGAAGAAGATTTTATACCTGTGGGAACAGGAAGATATAAGGTTAAGAGTTTTGATTTTGTAAGGGGTATAGTTCTTGACGGATTCCAAGATTTTCACGGTGGTACAGTACCTCAAAACAGGATACATTTCAGAGTCATTCCATCTGAATACGATGCTGTAAACATGATGGGGATCGAGAGTATGTCATTAATGTTTTCAGAAAATCAGGACAGAGAATCAATTTTTTCAAATCGCGATGTGAGGATAAATGATTTTTGCGGTAATTCATTTGAGGCCATAGGTTTTAATATGAAGAGTCCCGTTACGGGAAATATTGATGTCAGAAAAGCTGTAGCTTATTCTATAAATCCTAAGGAAATAATAAAAAAAGCATATTACGGTAACGGGATAATGAATAAAAATATATATTACCCCGGATATTTAAATACCGACAGTGAATCTCCAATGTTTGAAAAAAATATCAATAAAGCTAAAAAATATCTTAATAAGGCGGGATACCACGATATAGATAAAGACGGGGTTATGGAAAACGCAGCAAAGGAAAAGATCAGAATAAGGATTTTAGTGAGCCGAAGTAATCCTACAAGAGCGGTTGCGGCAGGTATAATTTCGGAGCAGCTAAAGAAGGCGAAGATAGAATCTGTTGTGGAAAATGTGTCGTTTAATGACTTTTATTCAAAGCTTACCGCAGGGGATTATGATATATTTATAGGGGGATATGCTATACAGGAAAATTATGATTTGAGGTTTTTGCTTCATGGCGATTATAACAATCCTATATTTTATAACAGTAATAAAGTAAATGGACTGCTTGATGATATGCAGACTTGTAAAAGCGATGAGAGCAAAAAAGATGATTACATTAAACTGAGCACAATAATTAAACAGGATATACCTTATTATTGTATTCTTTACAAGACATTCGGTGCAGTCACGTCGGAAAATATGTCCGACAATATTTCGCCGACCCCGTTTGATCATTTCAGAGGTTCTGAAAGATGGTTTTGTCTTTTCCCGAAGAAAAGGGAAGAATAAGCTAAGCCATCACATTTGCCATTTGAAATATGGGAGAGGTCTATAACCCTTATAGCAAAATATATAAAAAAAGAAAGCTTTAAAAAGAAGCTTTCTTTTTATGTGGTACACCCTCGGAGGATCGAACTCCGGACACCCTGATTAAGAGTCAGGTGCTCTGCCAGCTGAGCTAAGGGTGCATGTCCGACTGTACTTGACACGAGTATTAGTGTACTACTTTTGCATATGATTGTCAATAATTTTTTTTGTTTTTATTCTGATCTTTAATATTATAAATCAATATAGGATATATCTTGATGAGCAATAATCAACTGAACTGTTAAAGCTTTGTTTTAAGTATTTTGAGGCACTTATATAAGAGTGCCTTTTTTTGGTGCAAATCACTTTGAAATTTGCTATAATTATAAAAAGCAATTATTTGAAAGTCTGAAAGGATACGTTTGATGACAGAAAATGAAAATGTGATAAAGCTTGCGGAAAAAGATGATCCGATAGGAATACTGGACAGTATAAGTGAGGGAATGTCATTTCTTGAGGAGATATATGATGTTGCAATTGTAAACAGAGACAATGCTTTGATAGTTACAGGTAACGACAGCAACAAGGCTTTGATGCCGTTAAGAGAATTTATAGATCATGTCGATAAGGGCAACCGTTTAGACAGACAAAGCTTAGGATATATCGTTTCTCTTTCAGAAAAAGGAATATCATATACTAAAACCGATTTAAATAAAGAAATAATCTGTTTTTCAACGAAAGGTGTCCCGATAAAACCTAAGACAAACGGGCAACTTGAATATATAAACAATATGAAGAAAAATGATATTTGTTTCGGTATAGGACCGGCAGGAACCGGAAAAACATATTTGGCGGTAGCATCGGCAGTTAAAGCATATAAAAACAAAGAGGTTGATAAAATAATATTGGCGAGGCCAGCAGTCGAGGCGGGAGAACGTTTGGGTTTCTTACCGGGAGATTTAAACGAAAAGGTAGATCCGTATTTAAGACCTCTTTATGACGCACTTTATGACTTGCTTGGAAGAGAAAATACATTGAGGCTTAAGGAAAAAGAAATTATTGAGATAGTTCCTTTAGCATATATGAGAGGAAGAACTCTTGATAATTCATACATAATTCTTGATGAAGCTCAAAATACTACAAGAGAACAGATGGTGATGTTTCTCACGAGACTGGGTTTCGGTTCAAAAGCCGTTATTACGGGAGATATAACACAGATAGATTTACCTAAAGGGAAAAAGTCGGGGCTTGTAGAGGCGGTAAAAGTGCTTAAAGGTGTTAAAGGAATAGGCTTTGATTTTCTTAAAGATAGGGATGTTGTAAGACATGAACTTGTAAAAAGAATAATAAAGGCATATGACAGTTATCGGAAAGATAATCCGGAAAAGGAGGACGACTGATATGAAAATCATATTTTGTGATGAGCTTGCACCTAAGGAACCTATAATTGAGCACATGAAAAAGGCGGGAGAGTTGCTGGCTGTAAATGAAGGACTTGATCCTGACAGAATAGAGATAAGTCTGACTTTTGTGGGACGTGAAGAAATTCAGGAGTTAAATAAGATATATAGAGGTATCGATAAAATAACGGATGTTTTATCTTTTCCACAATATAACTCTTTGTTTGAAATACCTGAAGAGGGAACGGTCGCTCTCGGTGATGTGGTGATATGTCTTGAACAGGCGTTTATACAAGCTGATGAATATGGACATTCCAATGAACGAGAATTGGTGTATCTCTTTGTTCACAGTGTCTGTCATCTTATGGGGTATGACCATATGAACTCAGATGAAAAACTGCTTATGCGTGAAACGGAAGAGCTTATAATGAAAAAGATAGGATTGGAGAGATGATTGAGGACAAAGAGTTATATGCGAAAGCTAAAAAAGCTGCTATAAATGCATATGCACCGTATTCCCATTTTAAGGTAGGTGCGGCATTGTTGTGTGATTCGGGGAACATTTATACCGGAGTAAATATAGAAAATTCATCTTACGGAGCTACTATTTGTGCTGAGAGAAGTGCTTTAAGTGTCGCTGTCGGTGCGGGAGAAAAGAAATTCATAAAGATTGCAGTGGCTTCTTCTCAAGGAGAGGCATGGCCGTGTGGAATATGCAGGCAAGTTCTCTTGGAATTTTCAGATAAAAATAATCCTATGAAAATTATTACGGGAACAGATGAAAACAGTTTGGAAATTTATGATATAGAAAAGCTTTTGTTTAAAGGATTTAGATTGGAGAAAAGATGAAAACGGGTTTTATTGGTATTGTGGGAAGACCTAATGTCGGAAAATCGACATTGATGAACAGTATTTTAGGAGAGAAAATTGCGATAACGACTGATAAACCGCAGACTACAAGAAACAGTATACGTGGGATATATACCAGAGAAAACGGACAGGAGAACGATTGTCAAATGATTTTTATAGATACTCCGGGTATTCATAAACCTAAGAATAAGCTGGGAAGTTATATGACGGAAATAGCTGTGGGTACGCTTAAAGAGGTTGACGTAATATTATTTTTGGTAGACTCACCTGCCGATAAAGGGCCGGGAGATGCCTATATTGTTGATATGCTGAAAAATATCAATACACCTAAAATTCTTGTAATAAATAAGATAGATTACCTGCCGCCGGATGTATATGAGGGCATATATAAAAATTATGAAGATATGGATGTGTTTGATAAAATACTGGGAACATCAGCGTTAAAGGGGCAGAATATCGAGGTTTTACTTGATGAAATCTTGAAGTTTTTGCAGGAAGGACCCATGTATTTTCCTAAGGATATGGTCACCGATCATCCGGAGAGATTTATAGCGAGTGAAATAATAAGAGAAAAACTGTTGATGTATTTAAACGATGAAGTTCCGCACGGCGTTGCGATTGAGATTGAAAGCTACAATGAAAAGAAAAATATAACCGAGATATCGGCGGTAATTTATTGTGAAAAAAAATCACACAAAGGGATAATAATAGGGAAAGACGGCAAAAAACTTAAAGGTGTAGGTAAGAGCGCAAGGATGGAGATTGAAGCGCTGCTAGGAACAAAGGTATTCTTGGAACTTTGGGTAAAAGTTAAAGAAAACTGGAGAGACAGCAATTTTTTCCTGAATAATTTCGGCTATAAGAAGGACGGTTGATATGATAGTTGAGACTGAAGGTATAGTTCTTAGAAAAACTGAGATGTATAACAACGTGAGGATGGTTACGTTGTTGACAAAAAAATATGGAAAAATCTCATGCGCAACCACATTACCGGAAAAGGGAAGAAAGAAAGGTTCTTTTGCGGTACAGCCGTTCAGTTACGGAATATATAATATTTTTAAAAGCAGAAGGAGCATTTATTTAAACAGTTTCGAACCTAAAAAGAGTTTTTTTAAAATAGGAGAGGATATAGAAAAATATGCTTGTGGAGCTTATGCTTTGGAATTTACCGATAAACTTACTCCTGAAGAGGAGCCTGTGCCCGAAATTTTCAATCTGCTTATCGATTACATGAGTATTCTTGATGTTCGCAGTTCAAATTTTAAATCACTACTCTTGGCATATCTGATCAAACTTATTCAAAAAGATGGTATAGCTCCTGAACTTAAGTATTGTGTGAGCTGTGAGAAAAATACCGAAAAAATGTATTTTTCAGTTGAAGAGGGCGGGCTTTTATGTGAAGCTTGTAAAAAAACAATTATTGAACCGGATACATTGATTTATGTTGCAAACTTTGGTATTATAGATGTTGTAAAATACATATTGAACAACCCTTTGCATATGATGGCGAAGGTAGCGGTTGATACCGAAATAGAAGAAAATATCTTTAAAGTTCTGAAGCATTATTGTTCGTATCATTTAGGTATTGATAAAATAAAGAGTGAGGAGATTATGTCAAACAACTCACCTTTTTAAAAATTGTGATAAATATCATGAGGAGGAATATACAATGGAGATTACATTGGAAAAGATTGAACTTGTGAAAGACAGAACCGGAGTGAGCTATAAAGAGGCGAAAGAAGCTCTGGAGAAAGTTGAGGGAAGTGTGGTGGATGCCATAATTTTGATAGAAGAAGGTTTTGAGTCGGATCAGGACGACGGCGGTAACAACCGGTCAAAAGTCACAATGGATAAGATAAAAGCGGCGGTTAAAAGCGGCAATGTTTCAAAGATTCTTATAAAGAAAAACGGAGAAACTTTGCTTAATCTTCCGGTTAATGTGGGGATTGTAGGCACTATTTTAGCTCCTTGGGCAGCTATCGCAGGTGTTATTGCTGCTTTCGGAACAAAGTGCGTTATTGAAGTTGTTAAGACAAGCGGAGAAATAATAGATGTCAGTGAGAGAGCTAATGACACTATAGGCGGAGTCATGGAAAAAGGTGTGGTGATAGCCGATGAAGTAAAGGAAAAGGGCTGTGATGTTATAAACAACGTGGTTGACAAGGCACAGGATGCATTTTCCAAGACAAGGAAAACTCAAAATTTCGAACAGGAAGAAGATGAAGAAACCGGATTTAATGAATTTGCCGGTGATAAATTTACGGATGCTGACGATGATGAAAAAAATGACGGTTCGGAAGAAAAATAAATAAAAAACAACTAATATGAAAGGGTAATTTAACAATATGACTAAACATATAGCTATGGATAAGATAGTGGCTTTGGCAAAATCAAGAGGATTTGTTTATCCGGGTTCAGAAATTTATGGAGGTCTTGCAAACACTTGGGATTACGGTCCGGTGGGTGTGGAACTCAAGAATAATGTTAAAAAGGCATGGTGGAAAAAATTTGTCCAGGAATCTCCATATAATGTGGGACTTGATGCCGCAATACTTATGAATCCAAAAGCATGGGTAGCTTCCGGGCATGCTGGAGGTTTTGCAGATCCCCTTATAGATTGTAAGTGCTGCAAATCACGTTTCAGAGCTGATAATTTGATAGAGGATTATATAAAAGAAAAAGACGGTGTGAAAGCTGCGGTTGACGGTTGGAGCAATGAAAAGCTTGAACAATACATAAAGGATGAGAATATAGTTTGTCCCGATTGCGGGAAGTCGGACTTTACATCCATAAGACAATTTAATCTTATGTTTAAAACCTTTCAGGGAGTTACGGAAGATTCCAAGTCGGAAATATATTTAAGGCCTGAAACGGCGCAGGGCATATTTGTAAATTTTAAAAATGTGGCAAGAACTTCAAGGAAAAAGATACCTTTCGGAATTGCACAGGTAGGAAAATCTTTCAGAAACGAAATAACACCGGGAAACTTTACTTTCAGAACGAGGGAATTTGAACAGATGGAGTTGGAGTTTTTCTGTAAGCCCGGCACGGATATGGAATGGTTTGTATATTGGAAAGATTATTGTGTGAGTTGGCTTAAAACTTTAGGAATAAGGTCGGAGCATATACGGATGAGAGATCATGCGAAGGAAGAACTTTGCCATTATAGTAATGCGACTACAGATATAGAATATTTATTCCCGTTCGGTTGGGGAGAACTGTGGGGTATAGCCGACAGAACGGATTTTGACTTAAAGCAGCATATTGAATATTCAGGAGAAGAGATGAGCTATCAGGATCCTGAAACCAATGAGAAATATGTTCCCTATTGTATTGAACCTTCATTGGGAGCGGACAGAGTTACACTCGCTTTCCTTTGTGATGCCTATGATGAAGAAGTTTTGACCGATTCAAACGGGAAAGAAGATACCAGAACAGTTCTGAGATTTCATCCTGCAATAGCACCGTATAAGGCTGCAGTGCTTCCGCTGACGAAGAAGCTTTCAGAGCGGGCACTTGAGATTTATGACGAATTATCGAAATTTTTTATGGTTGATTACGATGCGGCCGGGAGCATAGGAAAGAGATATAGACGTGAAGATGAGATAGGTACTCCTTATTGCGTAACGGTAGATTTCGATACTTTGGAAGACAATACGGTTACAATAAGAGACAGGGACAGTATGGAACAGGTTAGAATCCCTGTTGAAGAAGTAAAAGAGTATATAGACAATAAAATAAAATTTTAGTTTGCAGGCGTACGACAGGGTATATTCCTGTCGTTTGCTTTACATAAGAAAAGTATACATTAGGAGGTAGTAGAATGAACGGAAAATTTGTTTATCTTTTCAGTGAAGGTAACGGAAGTATGAGAGAGCTGCTCGGAGGTAAGGGGGCAAACCTGGCGGAAATGACAAACTTGGGAATGCCGGTGCCTCAGGGATTTACTATTACTACAGAGGCTTGTACACAGTATTATGAAGATAATCAGACTATAAATGACGATATTATGGCGGAAATTTTAAAGAATATAAAAGAGCTTGAAACGATTTCAGGTAAGAAGTTCGGGGATAAAGAAAATCCGCTTTTGGTATCGGTAAGATCCGGAGCAAGAGCATCAATGCCGGGAATGATGGATACGATTTTGAACTTGGGCCTTAATGATGAAGTTGTTGAAAGTTTTGCAAAAAAGACAGGAAATCCGAGATTCGCTTATGATTCATATAGACGTTTCATACAGATGTATTCCGATGTCGTGATGGAAGTCGGAAAATCATATTTTGAAAAACTTATAGATCAGATGAAAGAAAAAAAAGGAGTCAAGCTTGACACGGAGCTTGACGCTTCAGATTTGAAAGAGCTTGCAAGGCTTTTCAAAAAAGAATATAAAGACAAGGTGGGAGAAGATTTTCCGTCAGATCCGGTTGCGCAGCTGACAGGAGCGATAAAAGCGGTATTTCGTTCATGGGACAACCCTCGTGCAATATACTACAGAAGAATGAACGATATTCCGTCTTCATGGGGGACAGCTGTAAATGTTCAATCCATGGTATTCGGAAATATGGGTGATACATCGGGAACAGGTGTCGCTTTCTCAAGAAATCCGTCGACAGGAGAAGCGAAGCTTTACGGTGAATTTCTGATGAATGCACAGGGAGAAGACGTCGTTGCGGGCGTAAGAACTCCTAAAACTATAGATCATTTAAAAGAGATAAATCCTAAAGTATATCAGGAATTTCACGATATAGTTTACAAGCTCGAAAATCACTACAGAGATATGCAGGATATGGAATTTACTATAGAGGAAGGCAAACTCTATATGTTGCAGACAAGAAACGGAAAGAGAACTGCAAAAGCTGCACTTAAGATTGCATGCGATCTTGTTGACGAGGGAATGATTTCAGAAAAAGAAGCTGTAAGTATGATAGATCCCAAACAGCTTGATGCACTTTTGCATCCTCAATTCGATCAGGATGCTCTGAAAAAAGCCGAGCCTATAGGGACCGCACTTCCTGCATCTCCGGGAGCTGCATGCGGACAGGTTGTATTTACAGCCGAAGCTGCTACCGACCTGGCAAAAAACAAAGGCGCCAAGGTGGTGCTTGTTAGACTTGAAACATCACCGGAAGATATTGAAGGTATGAACTATGCACAAGGTATATTGACAGTAAGAGGCGGAATGACTTCACATGCGGCCGTTGTTGCCAGAGGTATGGGAACATGTTGTGTTTCGGGATGTGGAGATATAAATATAGATGAGGATGCGAAGGTGTTTACTCTTGGAGGAAAGGAATTTCATGAGGGAGATTATATTTCTTTAGACGGTTCAACAGGAAATATATATGGTGAGGCTGTAAAGACGGTAGATGCTTCAATATCGGGAGATTTTGAAAGAATAATGTCCTGGGCTGATAAATATAGAGTACTTAAAGTCAGAACCAATGCGGACACACCTAAGGATGCAAAACAGGCGAGAAGTTTCGGAGCGGAAGGTATAGGTCTTTGCAGGACGGAGCATATGTTCTTTGACGGCAGCAGAATTGCAGCTATGAGAGAAATGATCGTATCAAGTACAGTCGAGCAAAGAAAAGCGGCACTGAATAAACTTCTTCCTATGCAGAGGAGCGATTTTGAGGGTATATATGAGGCTATGGACGGATTTCCCGTTACTATACGTTTCTTAGATCCGCCTCTTCATGAGTTCTTACCTAAAGAAGAGGATGAGATTGTGGCACTGTCTAAAGAAATGAAGATGCAGGTTTCGGAACTTAAAGCTATAATTGCGGGCTTGCATGAATTCAATCCTATGATGGGGCATAGAGGATGCAGACTTGCGGTTTCTTATCCTGAAATTGCCGAGATGCAGACGAGAGCGGTTATAGAAGCAGCTATCAATATTCAGAAAAAACATCCTGAGTGGGATATGATTCCTGAAATCATGATTCCGCTTGTGGGAGAAGTGAAAGAACTTGCATATGTTAAAAATATTGTTACAGGCACTGCCGATGCCATAATTGCGGAATCGGGACTCAATATGGAATATAAAGTCGGAACAATGATAGAAATACCGAGAGCGGCACTTACTGCGGACGAAATTGCCAGAGAAGCTGAATTCTTCTCGTTCGGAACCAATGATTTAACTCAGATGACATTCGGATTCAGCAGAGATGATGCGGGAGCGTTTTTGGGAGCATACTATGAAAAGAAAATTTATGAGAGTGATCCGTTTGCAAGGCTTGATCAAAAGGGTGTAGGCAAACTTGTTAAGATGGCTGTGGAGTTGGGCAAAAAGACAAGGTCCGATATCAAGTTGGGGATATGCGGAGAGCATGGCGGCGATCCGTCTTCCGTTGAATTTTGCAATGATGTAGGACTTAACTATGTTTCCTGTTCGCCGTTCAGAGTGCCTATTGCAAGGCTTGCAGCAGCACAGGCGGCAATAAGCGAGGCACGTTAATTGAGCCAACATGTTTTTTAAGAACTTTTTATAGCACAGGGTGTCTACAAAGACACTCTGTATTTTTTCGCACAAAATAAAATTTCTACCAGGCTGTTGGTAAGAATATAGAATAGATGGAGGATAAGGAAAACTGAATGACTGGATAAAGCGAGCTATAGGCTACTGTTTTGCATGTGGGTGTAGGACGAGGGGATTATTTTATTTGCATATTTGTTTGAGTTGAAGTATAATATCATTGTAAATGTTGTTAGGCATAATTAGTTTAAATTGAAAACAATGTATCTGTTTATTTACTGGTATTTATGCAAGTGGGTGTTAGTAAATATTGGGAAGCAAAGAATTTAATTTAATCTCATTAGGTCTGTCAGTCTTTTTCGTATAGAAAAATGTCAGGCTATTATTATGCCTTCTTTTAGGAAAAGGAGGGATCTGAATGGATAGAAATGATCTATCAAAAATCCAACAAATTATTGGTTTCAATTTCAAAAATCTTGATTTGCTCCAGCAGGCCTTTGTACGCAGATCATACTCAAATGAGCATGGTGGAGAGAACAATGAAGTACTTGAGTTTATTGGCGATAAAATACTTGATTTTGTAGTGGTCAAAATCCTTTCTGAAGAGTTTGGTTCACTTGCATCAGAAGGGGATGGTTATAATCCGAATGAAGACTTCAATGAGTTTGTTTCTGAATATCAGGAGAACAAGCTTAGTGAAATTAAGAAAAGATTGGTTGAGAAGGATACACTTGCAAATTGTATTGATGATCTTGGATTAGCTGAGTATTTGATTATGAGTCAGGGTGATCAAAACAATCATGTTCAGGAATCACCTTCAGTTATGGAAGATTTATTTGAAGCGATTCTTGGTGCAGAAGCAATTGATTCGAATTATGACATTCCAAGAATACAGGATTCAGTTGTATTTATGCTTAATCCTAAGGCTATCATCTTTGATGATGAAATCAATTATATTCAGGAAGTACAAGATTGGAGCCTGAGAAGAACTGGCAAATTGCCTGAAAGAGAGTTTAATGAAAACTATGGATATTATTCGTCGAGTATAGGGTTATTAAATCCACATCTTCCGGGTTGGAATAAAAAGCATACTTGCTATGTCACTGTAGATGGAGTTAAAAAGGCCGTTGGGTATGGTGTGACTAAGGTGATGGCTCATGAAGAAGCAGCCAAAGCCATATATGATTATTTGGAAGCAAATAATATATTATATAACATTAGGGATGAAATTGATAATCCATCATTAAATATGGCAATTAATCAGTTGGAAACACTTTCTCGTCGCGGTTATTTTTCACTACCTGAGTATGAAGCTAAAGAGTTGCATGATAATAACGGCAATCCCTTTTGGCATGTGGAATGTCACATTGATGAGGTAAAATATTATTTCGATGCAGATTCTTCTTCGAAGAAAAAGGCGAAGAAAAAAGCTGCGTATGAAATGTTGGAATATGTATTAGATAATTACGAGGAGGATTAATTATGTCAAAGTGGGCTTTTAATTATGATTCCGGTGAATACGAAGACATTGATCAAGATGGTTTTAGCTGGAGCAGAGGGGAATATACCTATAATTGGGATGACAGTGAATATCGTCGAGAAGAGGAAGAAGAGGAACATCGTCGAAACAGTAAAGCGTATCTTTGAACTGTATCTTGATGGTAATGGTGTCAGAAGGATTCAGGACATCATGGAACAGGAAGGGCGTAAGACCGCTCATGACAGCACAGGCGGCAATAAAAAGAGTTTGATGTGATTTTGTGATTAAAAACTTTCATTAAAGGGTATATTAATACTGATTCGACACAAAAAAATGATTCTTTAATTAGAAGAAGAAAATTATGGAGGTGGAGATATGAGCAAAATAGTAGTTGTTGGAGCAAATCATGCGGGTACTGCCGCAATAAATACAATTTTAAGCAATTATCCCGATAATGAGGTAGTGGTTTTTGATAGAAATTCAAATATAAGCTTTTTAGGTTGCGGCATGGCTTTATGGATAGGTAATCAAATTCACAGACCGGATCTCTTGTTTTACTCAAATAAAGAGAAGCTTGAAGCTGCCGGGGCAAAAGTGAACATGGAAAGTGAAGTCAAATCTATAGATTTCAGCGCTAAAAAGGTTTATGCCGTACTTAAAGACGGAAGTGAAGTTTCAGAGAGTTATGATAAACTCATTTTAGCTACCGGTTCCATACCTATACTGCCGAGTATTCCGGGAAGAGATTTGGAAAATGTTCAGCAGGTTAAACTTTATCAGGATGCACAGGCGGTTATAGACAAATTGGAATCACAATCCATAAGAAATATTATCGTTGTAGGTGCAGGATATATAGGGGTTGAACTTGCAGAGGCGTTTGAAAGACACGGGAAAAAGGTTACTATGATAGATGTTGCGGAGACTTGTCTTCCGGGATATTACGATACACCGTTTACAGATTTAATGAAAAATAACCTTTCTCAACATGGTATAGGTTTGGCATTCGGAGAGTCGGTTACTGAAATAAAAGGTATGAACGGAAAGGTGTCTTCTGTTGTTACAAATAAAGGTGAATATGCTGCGGATATGGTGGTTTTGGCTATAGGCTTCAGACCGAATAATACTTTAGGTAAAGGAGTGCTTTCCACATTCAGAAACGGAGCATATATGATAGATCGAAATCAACAGACAAGTATAAAAGATGTATATGCTGTTGGAGATTGTGCTACCGTTTTTGATAACTCCACCGATGAAAAAAACTATATTGCACTTGCTACAAATGCGGTAAGGAGCGGTATTGTAGCGGCACATAATGCTTGCGGAACAGCTATTGAAACTATAGGGGTTCAAGGATCAAACGGAATAAATATTTATGATTTGAAGATGGTTTCAACAGGGCTTACGGAGGCTAAAGCAAAAAAATTGGGTATGGAAGTGGAATGTACGGATTTTGAAGATACTCAGAAACCCGCATTTATTGAAACTGAAAACCCTAAAGTTAAAATTAGAATAGTTTATGATAAAAAAACAAGAATAATTGTAGGAGCACAGATGGCATCGACATGGGATATGTCTATGGGAATACACATGTTTTCTCTTGCCATTCAGGAAAAAGTTACCGTGGACAGATTGGCACTTACAGATCTTTTCTTCCTGCCGCATTTCAACCAACCTTATAATTATATTACTATGGCGGCTATATCCGCTAAATAGTTTTGTAAATGTGTTGACCCGAACCTTAAAAGCTGATAGACTATATTCCGAGCATTAGTATAAGAGGGAAGGTGTAAGCATGAAGAGAATAAAGACTTTAGCTACTAAAGATTTGATAAAAAGCGCCAAGACCGGAGGCTGTGGAGAGTGTCAAACGTCTTGCCAGTCGGCCAGTAAGACGTCTTGCAGTGTTATAAATCAATCCTGTGAGCAGAGTAAATAAGTAAATAAAAAATTGTCGCTTAACTTCCACAAGGAAAGAGCGACTTTTTTATATGTTGACGGGTGAAAGGGAGCAATATGGTACATCAGTACAAAAGCAACGGTTACAATATAATAGTGGATTCAAACAGCGGAAGCGTGCATTCTGTCGACGATGTCGTATATGATATAATAAACCTGTGGGAGAAAGAAGAGAAAGGTCATATAAAAAATATAATTCTCAAAAAATATACGAGCAGAAAAGATGTGACCTCTGATGAAATAGATGAAGTTTTTGATGATATAGAGGAACTGATCAAAGATGGAAAATTGTTTTTCGATGATATATTTGAAGTTGTTGCAAAACAATTTAAAGCACGGCAGTCGGTAATAAAAGCTGTTTGTTTGCATGTTGCACACAGCTGTAATTTGAGATGCAGGTACTGTTTTGCCGACGAGGGAGCGTATAAAGGCAGCGGGAAAGCGATAATGAGTTATGAAACTGCAGTAAAAGCGATAGAATTTTTGATTGCCAATTCGGGAACGAGAAAAAATCTTGAGGTGGATTTTTTTGGAGGAGAACCTCTTTTGAATTGGGATGTTGTTAAAAAAACCGTGGAATATGGACTTGTAAGGGGGAAAGAATGTGATAAAAATTTCAGGTTTACTCTTACTACAAACGGAATATTGTTAGATGATGAAGTTATAGAGTTTTCAAATAAATATATGAGCAATGTCGTTTTGAGTCTGGACGGAAGACCTGAAATAAATGATAAGATGAGGTTGACTCCTAATGGAAAAGGATCTTATGATTTGATAGTTCCGGGTTTTAAAAAGCTTGCAGAGTCAAGAAATCAAAATGCTTATTATATCAGAGGGACTTATACGGGAAGCAATTTAGACTTTTTTGAAGATATAATACATATGGCGGACATGGGATTTAAAGAGCTTTCGATGGAACCTGTTGTTACAGATGACAATGCAGTTTATGCAATAAAAAAAGAAAATTTACCTCAGATATATGAGCAGTATGAAAAACTTGCCATAGAAATGCTGGCTCGAAAGAAAAACGGAAATCCGTTCAACTTTTATCACTATAATATAGATTTAAACGGCGGTCCATGTATAGTTAAAAGGGTATCAGGTTGCGGGGTTGGGACTGAATATGTTGCGATAACACCCGATGGAGATATCTATCCATGCCATCAGTTTGTGGGAGATGATGAGTACAGACTTGGAAATGTGGACTGCGGAATTCAAAATGAGGCGATAATTGACAAATTCAGGAATTGTAATATTTATTCACACGATGAATGCAGAAATTGTTTTGCAAAATTATTTTGCAGCGGCGGCTGCTCCGCAAATGCATATCATATGACGGGTGATATAACAGGCGTATACGGTTTGGGTTGCGATCTTCACCGAAAGCGTATTGAGTGCGCTTTGATGATGAAGGTGGCGGAGGCTGACATGGACAACTGAGAAGAGAGGTGCTTAATATGAAAAATGAAACAAAATGTTTACACTCAGGATATAATCCGAAGAACGGAGAACCGAGGGTAATGCCAATATATCAGAGTACAACATTTGTGTATGATACAACAAAAGAAGTAGGAGATATATTTGATATGCCGACGCTCGGTCCCATATACTCAAGATTTTTTAATCCTACCGTAGATGTTGTAGAAAAGAAAATTGCAGAGCTTGAGGGTGGTGTGGGAGCTATGTGTACATCGTCCGGGCAGGCGGCGTCACTCATATCCGTACTCAATATATGTAGTGCGGGGGACAGTATAGTAAGTTGTTCCAGCATATATGGAGGAACTTTCAACCTTTTTGCGGTAACGCTCAGGAAGTTCGGAATAGAGTGTATATTTGTAGATCAAGATGCATCCGAGGATGAAATACAAAAGTCGTTTAAATCCAACACAAAGCTGGTTTTTGGAGAGACGTTGGCAAATCCTATAATTTCAGTTCTTGATATTGAAAAGATGGCTAAAATAGCACACAAAAATAATGTGCCGCTGATTATAGATAATACGTTTGCAACACCTTGCTTATGCAGACCGTTTGAACATGGTGCCGATATAGTTATACATTCAACCACAAAGTATATGGACGGACATGCTTTGCAGGTAGGAGGCGTGATCGTGGACAGTGGAAATTTTAACTGGAAAAACGGTAAATATTCTGACTTTACAGAACCTGACGACTCATATCACGGACTTGTTTATACGGATACTTTCGGTGATATGGCATATATAATAAAAGCCAGAATGCAGCTTATGAGAGATTTCGGAGCATTTCCGTCCGCACATTCGGCATTCCTTCTGAATTTAGGGTTGGAGACGCTTCCACTCAGAATGGAACGTTATTGTTATAATGCTGAAAGAGTGGCCGAGTATTTTTCGGATTCGGATAAAATAGAAGAAGTTTTTTATCCGACTCTTCAAGATGATAAATATAACGGACTTGCTGCAAAATATCTGCCGGAAGGATGCAGCGGAGTAGTAGCTATAACTGTAAAAGGCGGAAAGGAAAAGGCTGCAAAGTTTATAGACAGTTTAAAACTTGCTTCAAATGAAGTGCATGTTGCGGATATAAGGACATGTGTGCTTCATCCCGCAAGCGAAACCCACAGACAGCTTACAGATGAACAGCTTGTTTCGGCAGGTATAAATCCGGGATTGGTAAGATTTTCAGTAGGTCTTGAAAATGTGGACGATATTATTGATGATATTAAGCAGGCACTGGCAGAGATTTAGGAGATGGTTAAATTGGAGCTTAAATATAAAATACTGAGAGTATCGGATACGGAAGAATTTAAGAAAATGGCATATGCGCTGTATGAAGAAGACAGCGACATGTACGGTATTACCGAGGAAAAACTTAAGGCGACTATACAGGAAAGTGTTTTAAATAAAGAACATTTAAAGATAATTTTGCTTTGGCTCGGAGATGAGATAATAGGATACTGTATAGTGGTTACATATTGGAGTAATCGGCTTGGGGGAAACCTTATACATATTGATGAAATATATCTTAAACCCGAGTTCAGAAATAAAGGATATGGGAAATGTTTCATGACGAATATTCCTAACATGTTCCTTGATGCAGTCGCTATGGAAATCCAGGTTCCGCCGTCAAATTTAAGGGCTTTAGCGCTTTATAGGAGATTGAACTTTGCGAGAAGACAGGATTCAAGTATGTTATTTATAATAGAATAACAATATATTGTTATTAAGTATACAGCGAACAATACAACTGTCGTTTATAATAAGGTAAAAAAATCTTTACTTTTTATTTAAAGCATAGTATAATTTTTGAGGTAATTTTGTATTGCCTAAGTTATTTTATTTTACACATGATCCTGCTGTCTACGGTTCCCTAAGGGTGTATAAGGCAGAGTATGGACATGGAAGAAAAAACCGGGAGGAAAGTATTATGTCAGTTATTTCAATGAAACAATTACTTGAGGCGGGTGTACATTTTGGACATCAGACGAGAAGATGGAATCCTAAAATGGCACCGTATATCTTTACAGAAAGAAACGGTATATATATTATTGACCTGCAAAAAACTGTAAAGAAGATTGATGAGGCATATGACTTCATGAGACAAATTGCAGAAACGGGAAAACCCATCCTGTTTGTAGGTACAAAAAAACAGGCGCAGGCAGCTATAAAAGATGAAGCGCTTAGAGCGGGAATGTTTTTTGTAAACGAAAGATGGCTTGGAGGCATGCTCACAAACTATAAAACCATTTCTGCAAGAATAAAAAGACTCAATGAAATAAGAGAAATGGAAACAAACGGTGTTTTTGACGCTCTTACAAAAAAAGAAGTAAGCAAATTGAGACTTGAGGGCGATAAGCTTGAAAAATTCTTAGGTGGAATAAAAGAGATGAAAGGTATGCCGGGAGCACTTTTTGTAGTTGATCCTAAGAAAGAAAAAATTGCTATAAAAGAAGCGAGGATTTTAGGAATACCTGTTATAGGTATAGTAGATACGAATTGTGATCCTGATGATGTTGATTATATAATTCCTGCAAATGATGATGCTATAAGAGCGGTTAAACTCATAGCGGCAAAGATGGCGGATGCCATTATAGAGGCTAATCAAGGAGAATCATTTGATGAGGGTTCTGTTTCCGAAACAGGTGACAGTGAAGGAGAAGATGCTGAGAATGTAAGTGAGAATGAAGCTCAGGATGAAACGGAACAGGAGGAAAAATAAATGGCTGTTACGGCAAGCATGGTAAAAGAACTGCGTGAGATGACGGGCGCAGGCATGATGGACTGCAAAAAAATTCTTGTTGAGGCTGACGGGAATATGGATAAAGCAATAGAACTTCTTAGAGAAAAAGGACTTGCCAAGGCTGCAAAAAAAGCGGGAAGAGTCGCTGCACAGGGTCTTGTTAAGTTTGCAATATCTGAGGATGGAACAAAGGCTGCAATGGTAGAAGTAAATTCCGAAACTGATTTTGTTGCCAAGAATGAAGAGTTTATTATTTTTGTAGAAGGTCTTGCAAAGTTGGCGCTTGATAATGAAGCTGCCGATCTTGAAGCGTTTTCGGCACTTCCTTTTGAAGGTTCGACAGTAAAAGATGTTCTCACTGAAAAAATTGCCAAAATCGGAGAGAACATGAATATAAGAAGATTTACAAGAATGGATCAGACAGGTGTAAAGTATGTAGGGTATCTTCACGGTAACGGAAAGATAGGTGTTGTGGTAGGACTTGAAACAGAAGCTCCGATTTCTGATGTTTCCGTTTGTGGAAAAGACGTTGCTATGCAAGTGGCATCGATGAACCCTAAATTCCTCGATGAATCACAGGTAGATCCCGAATATCTTGAAAATGAAAAGAAAATTCTTGTTCAGCAGGCACTCAACGAGGGCAAGTCTGCGGATATCGTTGAAAAGATGGTTACGGGCAGACTCAAAAAGGAACTTAAGGAAACATGTCTTGTAGAACAGAAATTTGTTAAGGATAATGATTTGACAGTTAAACAGTATGTTGAAAATACTGCTGAAGAAATCGGTAAATCTATAAAAGTGGTTTCTATGGCAAGATATGAAGTGGGTGAAGGCATCGAAAAGAAAGAAGAAAACTTTGCAGAGGAAGTGGCAAAACAGATGGGCAACTGACAGTCGGCACTTTGTGTTGATTTTGCACGCTGATTATGTTAATATGATATGGTTATTACGGGCGTTCCTCTAATAGAGTGATATTAACGGTTGGATATTAAGAACGTCTTTGGAGGAAGGAGGAACATGGTATGAATGTAATGGATATGATCGCACAGGATTATAAAAAAAATGACATTCCTAAGTTCTCAGTGGGTGATACTGTAAGAGTTCACATCAAGATTAAAGAAGGATCGAGAGAGAGAATACAGAATTTTGAAGGCTTTGTTTTAAAAAGACAAGGTGGAGGAATAAGCGAGACATTTACAGTGAGAAGAATTGCTTCAGGTGTAGGTGTTGAAAAGACTTTCCCGATTCATTCACCAAGAATTGATAAGATCGATGTTCTTAAACATGGTGATGTAAGAAGAGCTAAGCTGAACTACATGAGAGAAAGAACAGGTAAGGCGGCTAAGATCAAATCAAAAGATATTCAGAAATAATGAATCTCAGGTAGGGAGCCAAGAGTTGGTTCCCTATTTTTCTATATCACGGGGTATAAAATTTTTTAATTCTCTTTTATGATAAGAGCAGGAGTAGTATAATGGAAAATATAAACTGGTATCCGGGACATATGAAAAAAACAAAAGCACTTATCGAGTCCAACTTAAAATTGGTAGACGCGGTTATTGAAGTTGTAGATTCGAGAATTCCCGTTTCCAGCAGGAATCCTATAGTAGATCAGATGATATCGGGGAAAAACAGGATAATAGTTTTAAATAAAAGAGACCTGTCGGATGAATCCAAAACAGCCGAATGGATTAAAAAACTTACAAAAGAAAGACAATCGGCGATTGCAATGGACAGCAATAAAGGGACCGGGAAAAAAGAATTGATGGCTGCTTTGGATAATATACAAAAAGAAAAAAATCGGAAGACGGATACTACAAGGCCTATAAGGATTATGATCGTAGGGGTTCCCAACGTAGGAAAGTCATCACTTATAAATAGATTGACAGGTAGGAAAAGTACGCAAACAGGCGATAGACCGGGCGTTACAAAAGGGAAACAGTGGCTTACACTTGAAAATAAAATGCAGCTTTTAGATACGCCGGGTATACTTTGGCCTAAATTTGAAGATCCCAAGGCAGGTATGAATTTAGCGTTTTGCGGTTCTATAAAGGATGAAATCCTGGATGTGGAAACGCTCGGCTTTGAACTTATTAAACTTCTTAAGAGAGATTATCCCGAACTTCTTATGGATAGATATAAACTTGAGAGTTTGAGTGAAGATGATTTGGAAAACATGGAAGAGATAGCTCGAAAAAGAGGCTTTATTATGCCGGGTAAAAGAATCGATTATACAAGATGTGCAAATGCGATCTTAGATGAATTCAGACATGCCGTAATAGGCAGAATCACATTGGAGAGTGCAAAAGGAGATTGAATATCCAAGCCATAAAATATTTAATATATTAAAGTACAAAATAAGAACAAAATATTTTATGATACTTTTAAGTTGCCCAAATGTGGCGGAGCGGATATAAAAATGGCAAAAAAAACGAAAGAACAACTTATTGAAAGATTTAATGAATTGAGAGCTCCCGAACTCCTCTTATACAGCAAGGGATATAAATTGATTGCAGGTATGGATGAGGTGGGAAGAGGTCCTCTTGCGGGTCCCGTGGTTACGGCGTGTGTTATTTTACCGGAGGATTTTTACGCTCTCGGCATAGATGATTCTAAAAAGGTGAGTGAAAACAAGCGGGAAGAATTGTATAATATAATAATTGAGAAATGTGTGTGTTATTCAATAGGTATGGTGGAGCCTGAAGTTATAGATGAAATAAATATTTTACAGGCTACAAAGCTTGCTATGAAAAAAGCGTTTGACAATATGCAGATAAAACCTGATTATCTTATGATAGATGCAATGTCATTACCGGAACTTGACGTTGTTCAGGAAGGAATAATAAAGGGTGACGGTAAACGTTTATCAATAGCGGCAGCTTCGATCCTGGCAAAGGTAACAAGGGACAGACTTATGCGAGAGTATGATTTGAAGTACCCGGGATACGGGTTTTCTTCAAACAAGGGATATGGGACAAAAGAACATTACAAAGGTCTGGAAACTGAGGGGATAACTGAAATACACAGATTATCATTTTTAAAAAATATTTTATAAAAGATTGTGATGAAAGCTGTTATAAATATATATTTGCAATGTAAAAAATGATTATAAAAAATATTTTTGGAGAGGAGATCTATACATATGTATCCTAAGAATTTATGTATGAAAACTGAAAAAAAATTGATGAGGATTTTAAAATTGTTTATTTTCAGTGCACTTGTCATAAGCATGGCGGTCTGTTCAGTCTGCACGACTGAAGTAAGTGCGTCAAGTGATATATACAACCAAAGTGCGGTCAAACTCGGCGACTTGGGACTTTTTAAGGGTACAGATAACGGATTTGAACTCGACAGGCGGCCGACCAGAGCGGAAGCGGCTTGTATGCTGGTCAGGTTTTTAGGAAAAGAAAGTGATGCTTTGAAAGAAACTTATAATATCCCCTTTAAAGATGTTCCCGATTGGGCTGTTCAATATGTAGGTTATCTTTACAGCAATAATATGGCTAAAGGACTGTCCGACAATTATTTCGGGGCTAACGAATTTATAGATATGGATGCATATACGACATTTGTTCTAAGGGCACTGAAATACAATGACAGTGAGCCGAACCTTGATTTTACATGGGAGACGGCCAAGAAAAAAGCCGTAGATATTTCGCTGTTATCGAATGCGGATTTGAGAAAGCTGTCGAAAGCAGATTTTACAAGAGGAAAGATGGTTTATTTGTCCGAGCGGGCCTTGAATACGAATATAAAAGGCAGAAGAATTATGCTTAGAAGGCTTTTGGCGTCTCAAGGGATTATCTCCGTTGATCCGGAATGGTCAACCGATAAGCCTGAGTGGTTTGACAGTATAATTGCCGCAGGAGAAAAACATTTGGGAGTTCCGTATTTGTTCGGTTCGGCAAATCCTGAAAAAGGTTTTGACTGTTCGGGATTTGTTTCTTATGTTTATAACAACTCAAATTTAGGATTTAAACTGCCCAGGTCATCTCAGTCAATTTTTAATAACATAAAAACTTTTGAATTGGAGCAAGATGCAAGACCGGGAGATTTGATTTTCTTTACGGGGACTTATAACAGCAAAAATCCTGTGACACATGTCGGAATATATATAGGTGATGGAAGAATGTTACATGCAGGCAGTAAGGCGGGAATTTCCTATCAAAATTTAAATATAGATTATTACAAAAAACATTTTTACGGATTCGGTAGAGTAGAACCGAACAGGTCTGCCAAGTGATAAATGGAAGAGAGAAAAAATTTTTAAAATTTTGTAAGACGGAATAGAATACTTAAGCTAAATAATAAATGCTATGTGAGGAGAATTGTTTTATGAAAAATGAAATGGCTAAAAATTATAATCCGAAAGAATTTGAGGAGAGAATATATAAAAATTGGGAAGAACATGGGGCTTTTCGTGCGGAGATCAATCCTGACAAGAAACCTTTTACAATATCAATGCCGCCACCGAATATAACAGGACAGCTCCATATGGGTCATGCTCTCGATCAGACTTTGCAAGATGTTTTGACAAGATGGAAAAGAATGCAGGGTTTTGAGGCGCTTTGGCTGCCGGGGAGTGATCATGCCAGCATAGCTACGGAAGTAAAAGTTGCAGATAAAATAAGAGAAGAAGAAGGCAAAACGAAAGAGGAGATTGGACGAGAGGAATTTCTTAAAAGAGCATGGGCATGGAAGCGTGAATACGGTAACAGGATAACGGAACAGGTGAGGAAGCTCGGTAATTCATGTGACTGGTCAAGAGAACGTTTTACCATGGATGAAGGTTGTAATAAAGCGGTCGTTGAGACATTTGTAAGATTATATGAAAAAGGCTTGATATACAGAGGGAACAGAATGATCAACTGGTGTCCCGATTGTGGAACTTCGCTTTCGGATGCCGAGGTTGAGCATGAAGATCAAAATGGAAAATATTATTATTTCAGATACCCTGCAAAAGACGGGGGAGAAGGTATTATCGTTGCGACGTCAAGACCTGAAACTATGTTTGGTGATGTAGCCATAGCTGTAAGTCCCGGAGATCAAAGATATAAAGACATGGTAGGCAAGGAAGTTATAATACCTGTTATAGGAACTGCAATTCCTGTTATAGAAGATCCATATCCTGATCCGGAAAAGGGTACGGGAGCCGTTAAAATAACTCCCGCACACGATCCGAACGACTACGAAGTCGGAGAAAGGCACGGCTTGGAGCAGCTTTGCTGTATAAATGATGATGCTACAATGAATAACCTTGCAGGAAAATATGACGGACTTGACAGATATGAATGCAGAAAACAATGGGTAAAAGAGCTTGAGGAAAAAGGATTTCTTGTTAAAATTGAGGAAAAAACCATTCCTACAGGCACCTGTTACAGATGCCATAATGTAATAGAACCTATGCTTTCAGATCAATGGTTTGTTAAGATGGAAGAGCTTGCAAAACCCGCAATAGCAGCTGCAAAAAACGGTGAACTTGTTCACGTGCCTGAAAGATTTGAAAAAATTTATCTGCATTGGCTTGAAAATATAAGAGACTGGTGCATTTCAAGACAGCTTTGGTGGGGGCATAGAATTCCGGCTTATTATTGTGATGATTGTGGGGAAATTATTGTAACAAGAGAAGAACCTCACACTTGCCACAAATGTAAATCCGAGAATTTAAAACAGGATGAAGATGTTTTAGACACGTGGTTCAGCTCTGCATTATGGCCTTTTTCGACACTTGGTTGGCCGGATAAAACTGAAGATCTGGAGTATTTTTTCCCTACAGATGTTCTTGTTACGGGATATGATATTATATTTTTCTGGGTAGTAAGAATGGTTTTCTCTTCCCTAAACTTAATGGGTGAAGTCCCGTTTAAATATGTATATGTTCATGGTTTGGTGCGTGATGAGCAGGGAAGGAAGATGAGCAAATCTCTCGGAAACGGGATAGATCCTCTTGAGATTATAGATGAATATGGAGCCGACGCTTTAAGGTTTATGCTGCTTTCGGGAATAACTCCGGGTAATGACACGAGATTTTTGGAAGACAGACTTATATCTGCAAGAAATTTTGCAAATAAACTTTGGAATGCGTCAAGGTTTGTTATGATGAACGTAAAAGGGGAAGATAACAGCTTTTTGCCCATGACGGACATTAAATTGAGCTTGGAAAGAGATTTGCTCAAATCGGAAGATAAATGGATAATTTCAAGAATAAACGAAGCGGTAAAAGATATAACAGGTAACATGGATAAATTTGAGTTGTCTTTGGCAGAGCAAAAAGTTTATGACTTGATTTGGAATGAATATTGTGATTGGTATATAGAACTTGTTAAACAGAGACTTTACGGAGAAAATGAGGAAGATAAAGCGGTATGCAGGGGTGTCCTTATTTATGCTCTTTCGCAGATGTTAAAACTTCTTCATCCGTTCATGCCTTTTATAACGGAAGAAATTTGGAGTTTTATACCTGATGGTGAAACTGCTGCGGACAACCCGGAAAACTTTATTATGAAATCTGATTGGCCTATTTTTAATTATAATTTTAAGTTTGAAAGGGATGTGGAAATAATTGAAGCGTCAAAATCCGCAATAGTTAATATAAGAAATATCAGGGCGGAGGCTGAGGCGCTGCCGTCAAAGAAACTTTCGGCCATTATACTTTCGGATAAGGACAAAACGGACTTAATAAAGGCAGGAGAAGCGTATATAAAGAATATAGGAAACATAACGGAAATCAATTTTATAAATAATAGAGAAGAGATTCCTGAGGAGGTTATGTCTGCAGTTATGAACGGAGCTGAAATATTCATACCTTTAGATGATCTTGCGGACTACAGTGCCGAATTTGAGAGGCTGAAAAAAGAGAATATAAGACTTGCAGGCGAGGTTAAGAGGATTGAAGGTAAACTTTCAAACCGAGGTTTTGTTGAAAAAGCCCCCGAAAAAGTTATAAAAGGTGAAAAAGATAAGCTTGAAAATTACAAAGATATGTTGGAGAAGGTTCTTGCCAGGCTTGAAGTGGTGGAGAAAAAATTAGATGCGAAAAAGTGATGCTATAAACAAAATTCAGAGTTTATACAAGTTCGGAAGCAGACTCGGATTGGAAAGAATGGAAGTTTTGATGGAACTTTTGGGAAATCCTCAGGATGATTTAAATGTTATTCATGTTGCAGGAACTAACGGCAAAGGTTCTACATGTAGGCTTGTAAATTCGGTTCTGATGAATGCAGGTTATAAGACAGGGCTTTTCACATCACCATTTTTGCTTAACTTTACAGAAAGGATAGAGATTTGCGGACTTGAAATAAGCGAAGATGAACTTGATTTGTATTCTAAAATTGTCTTTGAAAAAATTGAAGATATGAAGAGTATGGGCTATGATTCACCCACTGAATTTGAGGCTGTTACGGCTATATGTTTCATGTATTTTAAAGGGAATAATGTAGATTTTGCAATAATGGAAGTGGGCCTCGGAGGTAGAGGAGACTCTACGAACGTAGTGAAAAAGCCTCTGGTGTGTGCAATAACATCCATAGGATATGATCATATGGACAGATTGGGAGAAACGCTTGAAAAGATAGCCGCTGAAAAAGCCGGGATACTAAAAAGAGACAGACCGGTAATTATAAATATAAATGATGAAAAAGCAAAAGAAATTGTACGTAAAACCTGCATCGAAAAAAATGCCGAACTCATAGATGTATCGGATTTGGATTTTAAGATTATAAATTCGGATTTATCGGGAAGCAAAATAGAAATAAATTCGGGAGCATGGCAGGGTGATTTTAATATATCACTTCCGGGAATATATCAGGCTGAAAATGTAAAGGTGGCATTTAAAATACTTGAATATTTGGCAAAACAGGGAGCAAAGATATGCAAAGATGACATAAAAGAAGGCTTCCTTAAAGCAAAACATAAAGGAAGATTTGAGATATTAAAAAATAATCCTTTTATAATCGTAGACGGAGCACATAATGCAGACGGAATGCAGAGATTAAAAGAGAGCATGGACACATATTTTCCCGAAAAAAAAATTCTTGTAATGGCGGGTATTTTGAAAGACAAAGATGTTAATGCAATTACCGATGTTATGAATATGATGGCTGACGACTTTATAATCACGGAACCGGACAACCCGAGAAAACTTGATTGCAGCATTTTGGCAGCTTCATTAAAAAATGAATATAATAGAGTATGCACTATAAAGGACTATGCAAAGGCATGCGATTTCGGATTGAAAGCTTTAAAAGAAAATGAATATGATGTTTTTCTTATTTGCGGTTCGCTATATTTGATCGGAAAAGTTAGGGAGATGATTTTATGAACAGGAAAAAAGTTATTTTAGCTTATAATCCAAAGGCGGGAAACGGGGTTTTGAAAAACAATCTGGATATAATAATCAGACGTTTTCAGAAAAAAGGTTTTTTTGTCTTGCCGGTAAGGATGGATCATAACGGAATAATTGATGCGGTTCTTAGGGAAATTAAGCCTGAAGAATGTGAAAAGGTTATCGCCGCAGGCGGTGACGGAACGATAAATATTGTGGTTAATGCGCTTATAAAGGCTGATTATGATGTACCGCTTGCGATACTTCCGACAGGGACAGCAAATGATTTCGCATATTATTTCAATATACCTAATGAGATTGAAAACATGGTGAGCATTGCACTTTCAGATAGATATACACAGGCTGATGTGGGGGTTGTAAACGGAAGGTACTTTGTAAATGTTGCAGCTATGGGATCACTTGTTGATGTCAGCCAAAAAACGGATCCGAATCTGAAAAATACTTTCGGAGTGCTTTCATATTATATAAAGGGAGCGAGTGAAATCGCGAAGCTCAAACCTATCCCGATAACTGTTGAAAGTGAAGAATTCTCAGGGAATGTCGATATATATTTTATGATAGTTATGAATGGGAGATCTGCAGGAGGTTTTAAAAAGGTTTCTCCAAAGAGCAGCATAAATGACGGAAAACTTGATGTGATGATCTTTAAAGCAGCTCATATTGTAGATTTATCGCAGCTTTTAATCAAAGTTTTGATGGGCAACCATCAGGAAAGCAAGGATGTGATATTCTTTCAGACTGATAAGCTCAGAGTGGACACAAAAGTTCATATGGGTACGGATATTGATGGAGAAAAGGGGGAAAAATTTCCGCTTGAAATTTCAGTTTTACCCAAAAAATTACGTATTTGTACGGCAGTTAATGATATGGGGTGCAGCTGAGAATATGACAGTTAGATTGAACGCTCTCTTATTATATTTTGAAATTTTTTATCATGTAAAGTTGAAAATATGGTGCTTGGATTAAACGTAGCATAAAATGAGTTTGAATATAACGGAGAATACAGTTGAATAATAAAAAATGACATAAAGAAGGGAGTGGAACAAGACAGTGAAAGATGTTATAGATATACATACTCACTCTTTGGCAAGCGGTCATGCATACAGTACCATTCATGAAATGGCAAATGCGGCAATAAAAAACGGTATTGAAATACTCGGGATAACGGAGCACGGTCCCAATATGCTCGGCAGTTGTAAGGAGTTTTATTTTAAAAGCCTGCGATTTATTGAAAGAGATGCTTTTCCGCCACTAAAGCTTATGTTGGGGGCAGAGCTTAATATAATGGATTTCAAAGGAAGTGTAGATCTTTCTCAGGCAATTATGGAAACATTGGATATACTTATTGCGAGCTTGCATCCCAAATGTATAACGGCAGGGAATATGGAAGAAAATACCGCAGCTTATATAAATACTATGAAAACATGCGGAGTAAACGTTATAGGACATCCGGATGACGGGAATTATCCTGTTGATTATAAAAAGCTTGCAAATGTTGCGGCAGATATGAATGTTATTTTAGAAGTTAACAATGCATCGTTTATACCCACAACATATAGAATTAATACAGAATCCAACTGTAAGGAAATGTTGAAGTGGTGCAAGGAGTACGGCACAAATGTTATAATCAGCAGTGACGCACATTTTGAAACGCTGGTGGGAAGACATGATCTTGCGGTAAAACTCTTAGAAGATATTGAATTTCCTCAAGAATTAGTGCTCAACAGTGATCCTGAAAATTTTTTTGCTATGCTAAAAAAGCGAAAAAAAGCTTGACATGAAAGCGTCAATTTGTTAATCTATATAGGCGT
>CAJPNN010000002.1 GCA_905372035.1 Bacillota bacterium
ATTCTTCAAATATATGTTTTTTATCAATTATAAGCTTTTTTAATATAGTAGCATTTTCATCTAAATTTGAAAAATCCGCATCATTGATCGCAATAAAATCCGACATACAATTTTTTATAAAATCAATGGAAGTTTTCTCAATCACATTATTATCACTAACAGAAAACTTATTATCATTAACAAGTTCCCCTTCTTGACTTGCATTTACAAATCCTATACTTACAAACACCAATGTCATAGCCATAATTATACTCATAAACTTTCTCTTCATAGCATATTACCTCCTAACTTAATTATCTAAATTACATTCATAGTATATTCCCAAAAACTATATTTTATTCAGTAAAGTTCTAGTTACGAAGCCTAATATTACTATACCTTTTATAATTCAACAATAAAATAACTACTTGACTCATTAAATGTCACATTATTTCATATACATCCCCCCTCACTATTCTCCTTAGCTTTATTTCGTATATTCAGAATATTATATAATGCTCCTTAAAATTTCAACTCTTTTTTACTTGTTTGATTTAGATAAATAAAATTTAATCTATATTAATTTGGAGTTGAGCACTGTATTCCTCTTTTACAAGTCTTCAAAAAAATCTGGTTCTATAATAAATGTTGGGGTGTGGAGTGATAAAAATCACTTCATATGCTCAGCATTTTTTAAATTTAGAAGAAAAGGAGTTTTAATATTGAAAAAACGTAGATATGTTTGCCCTAATTGCAACAAAAGATTCTATGAGAACGTAGATTTTCTACCTACATACTACAGAACCACAAATAGACTATGGGCTTACATACTAAATGAGCTATCTAAGACTCGCTCTATGAGCTGTATTGCAAAAGATGTTAATTTATCAACCACTTCAATTATGAGAATCTTAGATAAAGTCAGTTGTGGCATGAATCATTTACCGACTACCCTTGCTATTGATGAATTTAGAGGAAATGCACAGGGAGAAAAATTCCAAACACTTCTTACAAACCCTAAAAGAAAAGTCGTTCTTGATGTTCTTCCAACAAGAAAACAAGAAGATATTTTAGAATATTTTTCTCATTTCCCAATTCATGAGAGGTTGAATGTCAAATATGTTGTTATGGACATGTCAGGCAGTTTTAAACCTACCATAAAAGCAGCTCTTGCAAATGCTCAAATCATTGCAGATAAATTCCATGTAGTGAGGCAAGTAACATGGGCTTTTGAAGCCGTTAGAAAAAGAGTTCAAAAAGAATTTTATGCTACTAGAAGAAAATACTTTAAAAACTCAAGAAAGCTACTACTTAAAAATCCCAATAATCTTACTTCAGATCAAGTTTTTCAAGTAGCAAATATGTTAGAGATATCAGTCGAGCTTAGAAATGCATATCACCTTAAAAATATGTTTTATACCTTTATGAAGTCCAAAGATATTTACGAAGCGAAGAAAAGACTTAAAGATTGGTATTTGATGGTTGCAAGTGTAAATATAAAGGAATTTAATGATTGTGCAGAAACTTTTAATAGATGGCAAAAGGAAATACTTAATGCATTTAAATTCCATCTTACCAAGGGCTTTACGGAAGGGTGTAATAATCGAATCAAAGTAATTAAGAGAGTTTCTTATGGCTTTAAAAATTTCGAGAGGTTTAGAAAAAAGATACTCCATAGTCTATATAAAAGCAGTGCTTAAGCATTCGACTTTTGTTTTATCAGATTTCATAAATTTTATAATAAAGAGAAAACTCATAAGGCTTATTGATAAGCTCTATATTTTCTTACCATTTTTTTGAATATAAGCCGGTATTTTTATTTGTAAAATATCATAAAAGCTAAATATGGTGAATGTATTTTAACAATAAACGAAAATCACCGAATTTTACTCCGGTGATTCTACATTTTTATCATATTTGCGGCACTACCCCAACATTTGACATAGAACCGTTTATGTAATAAAAATTGGGGAATATTAAAAATCTCATAAATTCTCTACAAAACTATTGTTAATTGCTGTTTGCCAGCTTCTTATAGCTTTCTATCCTGTCTCTTGCATTCTCTTCCGTAATCTCAAACAGAGTCTCCGCAACATCAGGGAATTCTTTTGCTAAAGCCGCATATCTCGTCTGACCCATTATAAAGTCCCTAAAGCTTGCCGTAGGTTCCTTGGAATCAAGAATAAACGGATTTTTACCTTCTTTTTTAAGTTCCGGGTTAAATCTGTACAAGCTCCAGTATCCCGCCTCAACTGCATCTTTGATATTTTCCTGGGCTTTTCCCATGCCTTTCTTTATGCCGTGGTTTATACAAGGAGCATATGCGATTATTATCGAAGGTCCGTCATATTTTTCGGCTTCAATCACAGCTTTCATAAACTGGTTTTTATCGGCACCCATTCCTACCTGCGCAACATAAACATATCCATAACTCATTGCCATCATGCCCAGATCCTTTTTCTTTATTCTCTTACCCGAAGCTGCAAATTTTGCAATAGCCGCAGTAGGTGTGGCTTTTGACGACTGACCGCCCGTATTTGAATATACTTCCGTATCGAACACGAGAATATTTATATTTTCTCCTGATGCAAGCACATGATCCAATCCTCCATAACCTATATCATAAGCCCATCCGTCTCCGCCTAAAGCCCATATCGACTTTTTAATCAAGTAGTCTTTTCTTTCATTTATAAAATCTACAAGCTTTTGCTTTTCTTTCGAATCGGCTTTATATCCGGAAAGTGTCTCCATAACTTTCTCGCTTACGGCTCTTGTGGTGTCACTGTTTTCCTTGTTTTCTATCCATTCTTTGAATGCCGCTTCAACTTCGCTTGAAATTCCGCTTTCCATAAGACTTTCCATCGTCATTTGGAGCTTGTCTCTGATCTGTCTGTTTGCAAGTGCCATTCCATATCCGTACTCCGCATTATCCTCAAACAGAGAGTTTGCCCAAGCGGGACCTTTGCCGTCCTTATCGGTACAATACGGCATAGAAGGTGCGGATGCTCCCCAGATTGACGAGCAACCTGTAGCATTTGCAATTATCATCCTGTCTCCATAAAGCTGTGTTATAACTTTGATGTAAGGAGTTTCTCCACAGCCCGAGCATGCTCCCGAAAATTCTATATACGGTTTTGCAAATTGACTTCCCTTTACCGTATTCTTGTTGAAGAAATTATCTCTGATCGGAAGTTCCATCGCATATTCCCAATTTGTTTTTTCGCTCTCAACCTGTGCGAACGGTTCCATAACAAGCGCTTTGTTCTTTGACGGACAAATATCGGCACAGTTACCGCATCCCAGACAGTCAAGTGCGGAAAGCTGCATTCTGTATTGATAACCTGCAAGATCTTTTCCTGTCGCTTTAATTGCAACGAACCCGGCAGGAGCGGCTTTCATCTCTTCTTCGTTTAAAAGAACCGGTCTTATAGATGCATGCGGACAGACAAAAGAACACTGATTGCACTGGATACAATTCTCAGGTATCCACTTAGGAAGATTAACCGCAACGCCTCTCTTCTCATATGCCGCAGTTCCGAGAGGGAACGAACCGTCTTCTCTTCCGTCGAACGCACTTATAGGCAAACTGTCACCTTCCTGCTTTAACATAGGAACGGCAACCTTTTCAACAAACTCAGGCAGCACTTTCACTTCTCCGCCTTCATCCACCGCATCTTTCCATGATTCCGGAACATTCACTTTATTAAGCTCTCCTATACCTGAATCTACAGCTTTGCAGTTCATGTCGACAACAGCCTGTCCTTTTTTTCTGTAAGTCTGTGCGATTGATTCTTTAAGATATTCTATAGCCTTATCAAGCTCTATTACATTTGCAAGTTTGAAAAATGCCGCCTGCATTATCATGTTTATTCTGTTTCCCAAACCTATCTTTTCCGCAAGATCCGTAGCATTTATCGTGTAGAACTGTATATCATTCTCATAAATAAATCTCTTGATGCCTGCCGGCAAATGTTTATCTACTTCGTCTTCGCTCCATGTGCAGTTTAACAAAAATGTTCCGTTTTTCTTAAGTCCCGTTAGTAAATCATATTGATTTACATAAGCTTCGTTATGACATGCAACAAAGTCCGGCTTGTTTATAAGGTATGTGGACTTTATAGGGTTGTGTCCGAATCTTAAGTGAGAAACCGTTATTCCTCCGGATTTCTTGGAATCATAAGAGAAATATCCCTGTGCAAACATATCGGTCTTATCGCCTATGATCTTTATGGCACTCTTGTTCGCACCGACAGTTCCGTCGGAGCCCAGCCCCCAAAACTTACATTTTATAGTTCCTTCAGGCTCTTTTGCTACTCCTTTTTCATAAGGGAGTGAAAGTTCCGTGACATCATCCTCAATACCTACGGTAAAACCTTCCTTTATATTCTTTGATTTTAAATTATCATAAATTGAAATTATCATTCCCGGCGTAGTATCTTTTGATCCGAGTCCGTATCTTCCGCCGTATATCTCCGGAGCATTATCCGTGTTATAGAACATGGATCTGATGTCCATATAAAGCGGTTCTCCCAATGCTCCCGGTTCTTTTGTCCTGTCAAGCACCGCAATCTGCTTTACAGTCTTAGGCATAACATCCAGGAAATATTCAGGAACAAACGGTCTATACAATCTAACTTTGATAAGTCCGACTTTTTCTCCGTTTCTGTTCATATCTTCAATTGTCTCTTCGACAGTTTCACAAACCGATCCCATAGCTACAATAATTCTTTCGGCATCAGGTGCTCCCACATAGTCGAAAGGCTTGTAACTTCTACCTGTAAGCTTGCTTATTTCATTCATATATTCAACTACCGTTGCAGGGGTGGCATCATAAAACTTGTTCGATGCTTCCCTTGCCTGAAAATATATGTCGGGATTCTGTGCGGTACCCCTCACAACCGGGTGATCCGGATTAAGAGCTCTGTCTCTGAATGCCTGAACCGCTTCCATATCACATACGTTTTTAAGATCATCATAGTCGAGAACCTCAATTTTCTGGATTTCATGAGAGGTTCTGAACCCGTCAAAGAAATGCAAAAAAGGCACTCTCGATTTTATAGAGGAAAGGTGTGCTACAGCTCCAAGATCCATAACTTCCTGCACGGAATTTGATGCCAGCATTGCAAAACCTGTTTGTCTTGTCGCCATTACGTCCGAATGATCTCCAAATATACAAAGTGCCTGTGCCGCCAAGGAACGTGCACTTACATGGAAAACTCCCGGAAGCAACTCTCCGGAAATTTTATACATGTTAGGGATCATAAGCAGTAATCCCTGTGATGCTGTATATGTAGTAGTCAAAGCACCTGCCGCCAGCGAACCGTGAACCGCTCCCGCAGCTCCTCCCTCCGACTGCATTTCTGCAACTTTAACTGTTTGTCCGAATATATTTTTTCTTCCATATGCCGCCCATTCATCTACAACTTCCGCCATAGTTGATGAAGGCGTTATAGGGTAAATCGCCGCAACATCCGTAAATGCATATGAAACATAAGAAGCGGCGGTATTTCCGTCCATAGTTTTCATCATTTTTTTATGCGCCATCACATCTCCTCCTTAAAATTACCATATTTTCCCTCACGCATATAAGCTTATTCCAATAAGATATAACTTTTTGACACATTAGTAAAGTAATTTTTTCAAAGAATCCTGTATACAAATTTGATTAACCGAATATTTTAAGGTATGTTTTTCCCGTCACTGCAAGCTCTATATTCGTTCCAACGATCTTAAAGTGCATGTCATTATATCACCGCACTCATATAAAAACAATCCTGAAAACGGCAAGTGAAACGGTTTTTTAGGATATTTTATATAGGTAATACGCAGATTATACACTCCCTTACGGTAAGATTCCTTATTTGCATATAAATTATCAACTTTTTACTATAATTTTTTTATTTAAAGTAATATAATTTTTATTACCTTATATATATATTTTCTTATGCAAACTTTCACTTTTTCAAAATTATATTTCTTAAAACTCTATATTTTTTATAATTTTTACGGTTAGTTACGTTTAATCGCTATAAAAAGTAAATTTATTTGATGTTAAATTTTAAAAAATGTGTACTATCAATATTGTATATGTTAAAATATTGTCAGTGATTATACCGTTATAATTATTGTGACGGTTAGACTACATATATGCTATATATTGCTGAGAGGAGGAAAATTTTTAATGAACCGTAAGCACTTGAACAGTATTCATGTTAACCATAACAAAAATACTGAAAAATGCTCTACCGAAATCATGCCTGTACCCGACAAAGTGTACATATCAATGTCACAACACATAGGTGCACCTTGCAAGCCTCTTGTTGCAAAAGGGGATGAAGTTAAAGTCGGACAAGTTATAGGTGACAGTGACGCTTTTGTCAGCGCACCTATACATTCCAGTGTCTCAGGTAAGGTGGTCGGCATTGAAGAAGCTCGTTCGGCTGCGGGCGGCGTGGATCAGCTTGTCGTTATAGAAACCGACAAGAAACAGGAGGTGGCTGAAACTGTAAAACCTCCGGTGGTTTCAGGGAAAGAAGACTTTATAAAGGCTGTAAGAGACAGCGGTCTTGTGGGTCTCGGCGGAGCATCATTCCCCACACATGTAAAATATAACCCTAAAAATCTTGACGAGGTCGATACTCTGATAGTAAATGCGGCGGAATGTGAACCTTTCATCACATCAGATCACAGGCTTATGCTTGAAGATACCCGAAACATAATTGACGGTATTCTTACAGTCATGAAATATTTGGATCTGAAAAAAGCATATATAGGCGTTGAAAGTAATAAACCTGACGCTATCGAAAAACTGAAAGAAGAGATAACGAAAAGCGGTCATCCCGAAATAGAAGTAATAACGCTCAGATCCAGATACCCTCAAGGTGCTGAGCGTGTAATGATTTATGAAATAACCGGGAAACACATGGATGCCGGCGTTCTTCCCGCACAGCTCGGGATCATTCTTTCAAATGTAACTTCGATTGCATTTATAGGAGAATATTTTAAAACGGGCATGCCGCTTATTGCAAAGCGGATAACCGTTGACGGAGATGCCGTAAACTCTCCTAAAAATATAATCGTTCCTATAGGTACAAAAATTTATGATATCATCAATTTTTGCGGCGGATATAAAAGTGAACCTAAAAAAATAATAATGGGCGGACCGATGATGGGGCGTGCAATTTTCAGTGACAACCTGCCTCTCGTCAAAAATAACAATGCTATTTTAGCGTTCACAAAAGATAAAGCCGATATTCAAATGGAAACCCAGTGTATAAACTGCGGCAGATGTCATCATGCCTGTCCTTTCAAATTGATGCCTACCGCACTCAGTAATGCTATGGAACAGCGTGATGCCGACAGGCTCAAAAAACTTAAAGTTATGTCATGTATGGAATGCGGCAGCTGTGCTTATGTATGTCCTGCTAAACGTCCTCTCGGATTTAACAATAAACTGGGAAAAGCTATTCTAAAGGAGGCAGAGAGTAAATGAGCATAAACACAAATGATAATTTAATCGTTTCGTCATCTCCGCATCTGGTCGATGACATAACCACTTCAAAGATTATGACTTATGTGCTGATCGCCCTTTTCCCGGCGTTGGTCGTTTCCGGCATAGTCTTCGGACCGAGAGCGATAATTCTTACTCTGGTTTGTGCAGTTTCGTCAGTCTTGTTTGAATACCTGTTCAACAAGATTACAAAGCGCAGTCAGACTATATCGGATAGAAGTGCAATCGTTACAGGTGTACTTTTAGCATTCAACATACCGTCAAATTTTCCGTATTGGATGGCAATAATAGGATGCTTTGTAGCTATCGTAATTGTAAAATGTTTATTCGGCGGCATAGGACAAAACTTTGCGAACCCCGCTCTGGTTGCTCGTATAGTCCTTTTTATATCATTTGCCACAAACATGACGAGTTGGCCTGTTCCCGGTGAAAGAATTTTACTTGCATCGGATGCAAAAACCGCTGCAACTCCTCTGGGTCTTTTGCAGCACGGGGATTTTGACAACATGCCTTCAAACATGAGTCTGTTCCTCGGAACGATCGGAGGTTCAATGGGTGAAGTAAGCGCTTTGGCATTGCTTATCGGAGGCCTTTTCCTTATATGGAAAAAGGTCATAAGCCCTATAACTCCTGTTTGTTTTATAGCGGTCGTTGCCATATTTGCTCTTCTTGCCGGACAGGATCCTGTTTTCCACGTTTGTGCCGGAGGTGTTATGATAGGTGCATTTTTCATGGCGACCGATTATGCGACAACTCCCATAACAAATTTGGGTAAAGCGATTTTCGGAATAGGCTGCGGATTTTTAACGATGTCAATCCGTCTGTTCGGTTCATATCCTGAAGGAGTTTCTTTTGCTATAGTTATTATGAACATGTGTACTCCTTTGATCGATATGGCTTGTCAGAAAAAATTATACGGGGGTGCTGAAAAAAATGAAAAATAATGCAAACTTCAAAGAAAATGTAGCCCCTGCTCTTGTATTGTTCATAATATGCCTTGTCGTAACTTTCGCTTTGGCTGCTACCGACACTGCAACCACACCTAAAATCGCGGCTATAAAAAAAGCCAATGCGGACGCTGCAAGAGCTGTCGTACTATCTTCCGCCAAGGAAAACGGTAAAGCGGAATTTAACGAATACAAGGGGAAACTTGTTGACGGTGTAATTGAGTGTTATACTGCAAAAAATAAGTCGGGAATTGCCATAACCGCTCAGGCACCGAGTTTCGGCGGACTGATAACGGTTATGGTGGGTATAGATAAAGACGGCAAAGTAAAAGGCGTAACGGTAACCGATCACAAAGATACTCCCGGACTCGGGACGCTTGCAATGGATGCCGGATATCTGAAACAATATAATAATTGTAAAAAAGCGAATGCAGACAATATAAAAGATGACGGCGAGATCAAGGCAATAACCGGTGCTACCATTTCATCAAACGGTATATACCAATCGGTACGCCATGCTCTTGCACAATACAAAGAAATGGGAGGTGTTAAGTAATGAACAAGATAAGCATAATTACTAAAGGCATCATAAAAGAAAATCCCGTTTTGGTATTATTGCTCGGAACTTGCCCTTTCCTCGCTACAACGACTTCCGCATTTAACGGACTCGGAATGGGTGTTTCAACTACGGCGGTTTTAATCTGCTCCAACGTGGTAATTTCTCTCTTAAAAAAAGTTATTCCGGACAAAGTTCGTATACCTTGCTATATAGTTGTGATAGCGGGATTCGTAACTGTAGTTCAGATGCTTTTGAAAGCCTATTTACCTGCACTTGATAAATCTTTGGGATTATTTATTCCTTTGATAGTTGTAAACTGCATTATACTCGGCAGAGCTGAAATGTTTGCAAGTAAAAACACGGTTTTCGATTCATTGTTGGACGGACTTGGCATGGGGCTCGGATTTACTTTCGCACTGTTTATGATGGGAGCTATAAGAGAACTTTTAGGTTCCGGAGCAATTTTAGGTTTCGGTGTTATACCTAAGGCTGTCGCTCCTATGACGATATTTATGCTTGCACCGGGCGGGTTCTTCGTTTACGGATGCCTTGTTGCGGCAATAAATTATTTATCAAACGGAAGAGCTATAAAGAAAAAAGATTTCAGCTGTGATGCCTGCGGTGCTTGCGGCGGATGTTGCGGCGGCGATGCAAATGCGGACAGCGATGTTGCGAGCGCAGCCGCGGCGGATAAAGCTTCTCCTGCTTCCGATTCGAATACAGGGGAATATAAAGCTGTAATAACTGCTCCTGATGCTTCCGACAGCACCGTCGGTGCTGATGACAAGAAAGGAGGTCGGGAATAATGAAAGAAATGATCATGATACTCATAAGTGTCGTTCTTGTTAACAATTTCGTTCTTTCACAATTTTTAGGTGTCTGCCCGTTCTTAGGCGTTTCAAAAAAACTTGATTCCGCCGTTGGAATGAGCGCCGCCGTTACTTTTGTAATGGTTCTTGCTACGGCAGTTACATGGCCTGTTATGCATCTGATATTGGTACCTCAGAAAATAGCATATTTGCAAACGGTTGTATTTATACTTGTAATCGCATCTCTCGTGCAGTTGGTAGAAATGATCCTTAAGAAACATTCACCCGGGCTGCACAAGTCCTTAGGTGTTTATCTGCCTTTGATAACTACAAACTGTGCGGTTTTGGGTGTAGCTATAACCAATATAGATAAGGATTTTTCCTATCTTCAATCTCTTGTAAATGCTTTCGGTGCAGGTTTGGGCTTCCTTGTTGCCATGTCGCTTTTTGCCGGCATAAGGGAAAAGATTCAATATAACAATTTTCCTAAGGCTTTCCAAGGTATTCCTTACGTACTCGTTGCAGCATCTATTCTGTCACTTTCCTTTATGGGATTTGCCGGTATAGTTGACGGTTTATTTAAGTAGGGAGGTGCTGAAATGAATTATTTAATTCCGGTCGTGGTGGTTGCACTTATAGGTCTGATTGCGGGAATAATACTTACTATATTCTCAAAGCTTATGGCTGTAAGTGTAGATGAACGTGTAGCCTTGATAAGAGAAGTTTTACCGGGTGCAAACTGCGGAGCTTGCGGTTTTGCAGGCTGCGATGATTATGCCGCAGCGTTGGGTTCCGATTCGGACGTCGCTCCCAATCTCTGCCCTCCGGGAGGTACTTCGGTCGCTGCACAAATAGCTGAAATATTAGGAGTGGATGCGGGTTCAACCGAAGCAAAATATGCGGAAGTTCTTTGCAAAGGTTCATGCGAACATACAAAACCTCTTATGGAGTATCAGGGTATAAAAACCTGTAAGGCCGTAAAAAACTTCTTCGGCGGACATGGAAGTTGCCGCTACGGTTGTCTCGGATTCGGTGACTGCGTGACGGCTTGCCCGTATGATGCCATCCACGTTGTCGACGGTGTCGCTATAGTTGACAGAAATAATTGCGTGGGCTGCGGACTTTGTGTAAAAGCTTGTCCTAACGATATAATACAGATCGCTCCGGGTAAAAATCTTATATACGTGGGATGCAGCAATCAGGATAAAGGCGGCGTTGCGAGAAAAACCTGCGGGGTTGCATGCATAGGCTGTATGAAATGTGTTAAAGCCTGTAGATTTGATTCTATAAAGGTTGAAAACAATCTTGCATATATAAACCCTGAAACTTGCAGAAACTGTACCATGTGTGTAAAAGAATGTCCTACAGGTGCTATCATGCAGCTTCCTCGTCCTAAAAAGCCTGCTGCGAAAACACAAACGGCAAAACCTCAGCCTTCACAACCTGAAAATCAACAGGTTGCAAATGCATAGTAAAAATACATTAACTGTTAATAAAAAACACCGGTGCCGCCTTGCTGTCCGGTGTTTTTTTCCTTTGCTTATAAGGATATTGGAAAATCAACACTTTTATGCTAAAATGTTTAGCAGCGGACATATTTGATCTCAGTAATCAATAATCCATTTAATTGTCGACCGTTTATTCATAAATCTATTGATTTAAAGGGGTATTTAACATTGGCAGATTATAAAAGCAATAAACCTAAAATTAGAGATATCATAAAAAAAGGCGATATAATCCTGGCGGTTTTTTTTATAATTGCCGGCCTTGTTCCCATGTTTTTTATGTTTCAAAACGAAGAACCGGGTCACAATATAAATGTAAGTGTGAATTCTAAGCATTATGGAAGTTATTCTTTGGATAAAGACCGTACGATCAAGATCAAACAGCCGAACGGCCATATAAATATAATTGAAATAAAAAATGGAAAAGCATATATGAAATATTCCGATTGCAAGAATCAAAACTGCGTACATCAGGGGAAAATAAATTCAAACAATCAAAATATAGTTTGTCTTCCCAACAAGGTTATGGTAACTGTAGATTCCGATAAAAAACAGGAATTTGATTCCGTTTCGAAATGATTTTTAAGAAATGATTTTTTCATAGATAAATTATTTCTAATTAGAAAATAATTTTCAGTATAAAATGGATAATTCCTCTATCGGCTGTAAGGGATATTAACCATAAATATATTGTAGAAGAGCAGAAAGGTATATATAAGTGGAGAACAAAAACTTTACAAATCGTATAGCCTTATGTGGTATATTTACCGCACTGGCTTTAATATTTTCATATGTGGAGGCAATTGTCCCTCTCCCTCTCGGTGTCCCCGGCATAAAAATGGGATTTGCCAATATAATAATAGTCGTAGCTCTTTATACTATGGATGCAAAAACCGCATTCGCTATAAATATACTCAGAATAATAATCGCAGGACTTCTCTTCACGGGCGTTTTCGGTATGCTTTATTCACTTGCAGGCGGAATATTAAGCTTTTTATCCATGCTGATTATAAAAAAAATAAAGTATTTCAGTATACTCGGTGTAAGTATCTCCGGCGGTGTTGCACATAATTTAGGACAAATTCTGACTGCAGCTCTAATAATAAGCAATATAAAAATGTTCGTATATTTTCCTGTTTTAGTCCTGTCGGGAGTTGTAACGGGTACGATCATAGGCTTTATCTCACTTAACATCATAAATATTCTTCCCGCTTCAATAAAAGTACGCTTACATCGTTTCTAACCTTATTATTTCAGCGAGTTCGGTACAAGTTTTCAAAGTTTCAACTTAATCTCATCCTTCGTACACAAAAGTGCAACCAAAACCGATTTTATACTGTGCATTCGGTTTTCAGCCTGATCAAAAACAATAGAATTTTTTCCCCTGAAAACATCATCTGTTACTTCTCTTATATCTATGCCCTTCTCCATCCAATGTTTTGCCGTTTCTGTTTCAAAATCATGAAATGCCGGCAGACAGTGCATAAATTTCACATCAGAATTTCCTGTTTTATCAAGCATATTTTGATCTACCTGATAAGCTTTTAAAAGCTCGACTCTATCCGGGGTTTTGTGTTCTTCTCCCATAGATGCCCAAATATCCGTGTATATAACATCTGCACCTTTAAGTGCTTTCGGATCATCGGTAATGCTGACATTTCCACCTGCAAGCATAACCTTTTCCAATATCTCCTTATCCGGTTCCAGCGATTTCGGACCGAAAGCAACCATCTCATATCCGAACTTACATGCCCCGTACATGAGTGCATATGACATATTATTTCTTATATCTCCGGTAAATACCAACTTTACATTTTCAATAGGTTTATTCACTTCCTCTTCAATAGTCATAACATCCGCAAGTACCTGTGTAGGATGATCCATATCCGTAAGCCCGTTCCAAACGGGAACACCTGAATATTTCGCCAAATCTTCAACTATTTTTTGTTCAAATCCTCTATATTCTATGCCGTCAAAAAATCTTCCGAGAACTTTTGCCGAATCTTCCAATGATTCTTTTTTCCCTATCTGTGAGCTTTTACTGTCTAAAAATGTGACATTACCGCCTTCATCATGCACCGCAACTTCAAACGAGCCTCTCGTCCTTGTAGAGGTTTTTTCAAACAACAGTACTATATTTTTCCCTTCCAGTAAGTTTCCTGTTCGTCCCGCTTTTTTCGCCGCCTTTAATTTGTGTCCGAGTTCTATGAAATATTTAGCTTCACTCTTTGTAAAATCCATAAGTGTTAAAAAGCTTCTTCCTTTAAGTTCCATTGTATCACCTTCCCGTCATTTTCCGCTATTTTTATGTGATTGGCTTATACTCCCAAACAAGTTGAGAGCATCCTGCTTGCAAGCTATGTAGCTGTATAAGTTTTAACCGTTTTTAGTAAACAAGTATAATTATACTTGTTTTACTTAGTATTATAGAATATTTACGTATAAATATCAATATAAATGTATAAATATTTATATTGATGCTCTCAATTCATTCTTAAATTAATTTCACTTGTTAAAAAACTTATCTGCAGGTATAATCCCTTCTTCTTTGACAGTTAATTTAACTTAAAAACCGGCAAACGCTCCAATAAGCGGCTCCGCCGGTTTTCTAAATGCTTTTAATTTATTGTATCTGCGCTACTTCTTCAAGTCCCTGATAATTTTTTTCATATTTTTTTCGGGGATTATCTCAGTATCGGAAGCAATCTTTTCTTCTATTTTTTTCTTTCGCTCTTCTTTTTATTATCAATGAAATATTCATTTAAAAGCTTTCTTGCCATAAGTCTGTAAGCGTTGGATTGAATTGCTAAAATAAGTATCACGCCCATTATTTCGTGGGCATCATCATCTGATGTTCCCATCTCTTCCATTACCGCTTTTACATATTCTATATCTTCATGTATCTGATTTGTCATTTGCAATATCTCTTTGTCCCGGCTTCTCAAAAGACTGTCATAAAGACCTTCCATATCGTATTGTTCCTCAAGAATTGATTCATGATTTTCAACAAATGACTTAAACAAAACTTTCATCTCATCCATCTGGAAAATACTCTTCAACTGAAAAATCATGTTCAATATAACCATATGCTCCTTGTTATATTTTTTATTCTCCGGTTTCGGAAGTACTTTGTGCTTTACGTAGTTACTTACCATTGACTTTGTAAAAACATCCTGTTCTTTTTCTTTATATACTGCCAGCTCTTTGTTGAGTAGTGATACAACCTGATCCATATAAAGTTCCACTTCCGGCATCTCATCAGGCAAAAGTAATCCGGTTTTCGCATATTTATCCATAACCTGATTTAAAAATTCTTCATATCTCATAATATAATGTTCCTCCTTAATTTAAATTTTCGGAATATGAGCCTCCTCTTTTTTCGGTTTTCATTTATTATATTATAAGTTTTTAAATATCCGATGTCAAGGTTGTAGCGTCCTCCCAAGCTCTTAAATATTGAATATAGAACTTTTTATGCCCGATTTATGTTAAAAACAAAACTGTTATCACCATATCATCATACGGGATAACAGCTTTAAATCATTTTTTATATTTTATGTGACACTATAATTTATTTTACCCTCTTTACAGGTTTTATTCCGGGATTCTGATAATAACACGTTTCTATCATTCCGTTAAAAAGCTTTCTTCTTCTCGCTGCATTTCCGAAAGTTTCTTCAAAGCTTTTATCCGCCGTTATAACATATATTGACCATGTCGGATTTGCATGTTGCTTTTTTGCCAACATATCATACAGCTTTCCGAGTTTGGCCTTATCGCCTATTCTCTCACCGTATGGAGGATTTGTCACCAATACCCCGTAGTTGCCTCGGAGCTCTACACTTTGTGCATTCATAACTTTGAACTTTATACTGTCTTCAACGCCCGCCTCTATTGCATTTTCCCTTGCTGCAAATATTGCTCTCTTATCGATATCCGTTCCCAGGATATTCAGCTCAGTATCATAATCAATTGCAGCAAAAGCCCTTCTTCTCTCTTCTTTCCAAAGCTTTTTAGGTATGCACTCCCAATTTTCAGCCGCAAAATTCCTAGAAACTCCCGGGGCTATATTCCTTGCCATAAGTGCCGCTTCTATCGCTATCGTCCCCGATCCGCAAAACGGATCTGTCAAAGGCTTATCCTTACGCCATACGGAAAGATAAAGCAATCCGGCTGCCAACGTTTCTTTTATCGGCGCCGGAACATTTTTCACTCTATATCCTCTTTTATGAAGTCCCGCTCCGCTTGTATCAAGCGTAACCGTCACCCTGTCCTTAAGTAATGTAAGTTTGACGACAAACTCGGCACCTGTTTCCGGAAATTCGGAAACGGCGTAAGTTTCCGCAAGTCTTTCAATTATAGCTTTTTTGCCTATGCTTTGACATCCCGGAACGCTGTGAAGCTGAGATTTCACCGATGTTCCCGTCACAACTATCCTGCTGTCGAACGTAAACCATTGCTCCCATGCAATAGCCTTTACCTGCTGAAAAAGTTCCTCAAAAGTTTTTGCATGAAATTCGGCAAGCTTTATCAGTACTCTGTCGGCACACCTAAGCCAAAGATTCGAACGAACAACACCCCTCTCATCCGTCATATATGTTATTTTTCCGTTCTCAGAAGATAAGATCGGATATCCCAAGCTTTCAACTTCCCTTTTTACGACTGCTTCAAGCCCGAACGTGCTTGTTGCAATAACTTCCAATTTACTCATCTATACTAAGCACCTCTATGCCTCCGTCTTTCGTAAATACAATATCCCGCAAAAAACCGACAAATCCTGCATTGTAGATTTTACGCACAATACCCTTGCTACATGAGACCTTTCTTTTGATTAAGCTGATTTTTTTCGATCAGGTCTATTGAATTCAATGCTTTTCCGGTTCCTACAGCTACGCATGACGTCGCATCTTCAGCCACGATTACATCAATTCCGGTCCTTTCCTTTATTCTTCTATCCATACCTTTGAGCATAGCTCCGCCGCCTGTAATCACTATTCCGCTGTTGCTTATGTCCGCCGAAAGCTCCGGCGGTGTTTTCTCAAGAACGGCATGAACCGTATCACAAATAATCTGTAGAGGCTCATCAAGAGCTTCAAGCATTTCCTCCGAAGATATTTCAACGGACTTCGGAAGTCCTGTCACCAGATCTCTTCCTTTACACTCTTTTACTATCTTTTCTTCATCGTGGAACGCTGTTCCGATCGTCATTTTCATTTCTTCTGCGGTTCTTTCACCTATATAAAGTTTATGCTTGTTTTTCATATATTTTACAATTGCCTCATCAAATTTATCTCCCGCTATTTTGACAGATGCACTTGTAACTATTCCACCAAGGGAGATAACCGCAATATCGGTAGTTCCTCCGCCTATATCTATGACCATAATTCCATCCGGCTTTGCAATATCAAGCCCCGCACCTATAGCTGCCGCAATCGGTTCTTCCATAAGATAAACAGCTTTTCCGCCTGCCTGAACGGCTGCTTCTCTCACAGCTCTTTTTTCCACTTCCGTAACTCCGCTGGGAACGCACACCATTATTCTGGGTTTGAAAAACTTTCCGCTGCCGCACGCTTTTCTTATGAAATATTTCAGCATTCTCTCAGTTATATTGTAATCGGAGATCACACCGTCTCTAAGAGGCCTCACCGCAACAATGTTTGCAGGTGTTCTTCCGAGCATCTGCCTCGCTTCTTCTCCCACCGCCAAAATCTCATCGTTATCTCTGTTTATTGCAACAACCGACGGTTCATCAAGCACAACTCCTTTTCCTTTTATGTACACAAGTACATTTGCCGTACCCAAATCGATTCCTACTTCTGCTGAAAAACCCACGAATATCACTCCCTCTGTATTTATTTATATCCTCATACATTATATATTATATGTCTATATTTTGGCAACATATTCCGCTACCTGTTGTCCACTTTTTCCGGATATAAATCGTGGTTCGCCAATCTGTCCTCCGCTATCTTTTCCCATTTTGTTCCCGACTTGCCGTAATTGCAATAAGGATCTATAGAAATTCCTCCTCTGGGCGTAAATTTACCCCATACTTCAATATATTTAGGATCCATAAGTTTTATAAGGTCTTTCATTATAATATTCATACAGTCCTCATGAAAATCCCCATGGTTTCTGAAGCTCAACAAATATAATTTCAAAGATTTGCTTTCAACCATCTTTACCTCAGGAACATATGAAATATATACAGTTGCAAAGTCCGGCTGCGAAGTTATCGGACAAAGGCTTGTAAATTCGGGACAATTAAACTTTACAAAATAGTCATTCTCCCGGTGCTTATTCTCAAAGGTTTCAAGAAGTTCGGGATTATATTGAAACTCATACTTTATGTTTTGATTTCCCAACATGTTCAAATTTAAATCTTCTCTCATATCAATCTCCATTCCGCCGCCTTCGCCCTGCGGCATAAACAGTAATAAAAATATCGACGTACTCCGCTTTCTTTTACACTGTTACTCTCCCGCTTTGTTTTCCAACACCTTAACCAACACAACACCTAATATGCCGGGCACGATCTGCCCCGCACAAACGCTGGCTGCCAATGTCCAATACGGTACTCCGAGTATTTTAGACAACCAGATAGGAACAATAAGTCCCGGTCCCGCTATAATAGGTATCGCAATCAGGTATACAGGCAGCCTGCATCTTCTTATCAAATATATAAGTGACGAGGTTATGACACCTACAACAAATCCCCCGACAGTATCAAATATTCCCATCCCGCCTAAAAGCATATTGGATATTGAGTTGGACAGCCCTAAAGGTAAAATCAAAAATGGGAATAGATACGCTGTTGAATATATTGCGGTAGCAACTCTTATTTGCAGAAATCCGAAAGCTATGCCCTGTGTTATCATCATCACAACAACATATACAGCCATAATGATCGCCGATATGGTCACTTTTTTTGTCTTTGACATCTCAATCTTTTTATTCATAAGGTCCTCCATTAAAAGTATATTTGCAGTCCTGCCACAACCCCCACCCCGTACTGATAATATCAAGGCTTAAAAATCAAGCAAAATAATCATTTATAGTTAAGAATTTCGGACCTGCATATATAAAGTAAACACTCTAAAATCCAAGGACCTGCATTGCATATGCAATTTATATTTTACATACAATATCACTTTTACATCAATAAAATAAAAGGTGGAAAACACCACCTTTTTAAAAACACAAAAACAAAAGCAATATGCTCATTCTCCTAGTTTTATTTATAGACAGGATGGTTGCGAACTGTCTTATTGAATTATATTTGCTCTATGATTATACGATAAAATTATGGAAAAAGCAATCAGATTTTCCCTATATCAATCATTTCGCACTCCTCAATATCTTTTTCCATAAGCAAACAGTTGACAAGTGCATCCGCCGTATCGAGTGAAGTTAAACAGGCGATGTTTCTCTCTATAGCTTTTCTTCTCATTTTAACCGATCGCATCGCAGGTTTTCTTCCTATTTTGGACGTTGAAACTACAAAATCCACATCTCCCGAATCAAAAAGCTCCGTAGTGTTGGGCGACGGTTCATCATCCTTGTTCACTATATCACAGGAAACTCCATGCTCCCTGAGATATTCTCCCGTATTTTCGGTGGCAGTTATCGTATAGCCGAACTTCATAAATTTTTGTGCGATTTCAACAACTTCCGGTTTATCCTCATCTTTCACCGTTATGAGGACCGTATTGCCGACCTTCGTTAAATCATACCCTGCCGCTACAAGTCCTTTGAACAGTGCCGTTTCAAAATCTTTTGCTATCCCTAAAACCTCTCCTGTGGATTTCATCTCCGGTCCCAAATGATTGTCGGCATCAAGCAGCTTGGGGAAGCTGAACACGGGAACTTTGACCGCAACATAATCGGCCTCTTTTGCAAGCCCGCTTTCATATCCCATATCCTTAAGTTTTTCACCCAACATAACCCTTGTTCCGAGTTCAACTACAGGTATGTTCGTCACTTTACTTATATAAGGCACCGTTCTTGATGACCTCGGATTTACTTCTATGACGAAAAGTTCTCCATCATAAAGTACATATTGAATATTTACAAGTCCCATAACACCGAGCTCTTTTGACAGTCTTCCGGTATAATCGACAACTTTATTTTTAACGTTTTCAGATAACGTTTGCGGCGGATAAACTGATATTGAATCTCCGGAGTGAACACCTGCTCTTTCTATATGCTCCATGATTCCGGGAATCAAAAAATCATCTCCGTCACACACCGCATCAACCTCTATTTCCGTACCCATCAGATATTTATCGATTAAAACGGGATTTTCAAGTTTCGACGCAGTTATTATATCCATATACTCTATAACATCATCTCTGCTGTATGCAATTATCATGTTTTGTCCTCCGAGTACATATGACGGTCTCAAAAGTACCGGATATCCCAGGTCATCCGCCTCAATCACGGCTTCCTCCGTGCTCATCGCCATTTTTCCGTTCGGCCTCGGAATTTTGCATTTTTCAAGGAGCATATCAAATCTTTCCCTGTCTTCCGCCTCATCTATGCTGTCTCCCGATGTTCCCAGAATCTTTATGCCTTTTTCCATAAGAAATTTAATGAGTTTTATAGCGGTTTGCCCTCCGAACTGCACAACCACACCCCACGGTTTCTCAGTTTCTATAACCGATTCCACATCTTCCGCCGTAAGCGGTTCAAAGTACAGTCTGTCTGAAATATCGAAATCCGTTGAAACCGTTTCAGGATTGTTATTTACAATTATCGCCTGATATCCGTGTTTTTTTAAAGCATTCACACAGTGAACCGAACAATAATCAAATTCTATCCCCTGCCCTATCCTTATAGGCCCCGAACCGAATACCAATATTTTTTTTCTGTTGTCGATATGTTCTTCTATAAACTCTTTCGCTTCATTGTCTTCATCAAATGTCGAATAAAAATACGGTGTCTCCGCTTTGAACTCCGCCGCACAGGTATCTACCATCTTGTATGATGCGAACAACTTCTCGGGAAGTTTGTGTCCCGAAAGTTTTTTGATCGTGGAATTCAAAAATCCCATATCTTTAGCTCTCTTATATTTCTCTTGCGTCAGTTCCCCACAGGATATATCCTGCTCCATTTCTATCAGGTTTTTTAATTTATATAAAAACCATCTGTCTATCTTTGTAATGTTGAAAATTTCATCTATTCCTATGCCTCGTTTTATAGCTTCATATACCACGAATATTCTCTCATCATCACAATTATACAAAAGCGCCTTTATCTCTTCTTCTCTTTTATCCCTCAGCTTGGGCAAGTTGAGGGAATCAAGCCCCAGCTCTATGGACCTTACCGCTTTCATAACAGCTTGCTCGAAACACGTTCCTATCGCCATGACTTCCCCGGTTGCTTTCATCTGTGTTCCCAGACTCCTTTTCGCATATACAAACTTGTCAAAAGGCCATTTAGGGAATTTTACCACTATATAATCGATTGCAGGTTCAAAACACGCATATGTATTCCCCGTAACATTATTTAAAATTTCATCAAGAGTATACCCTATCGCAATCTTTGATGCCACTTTAGCTATCGGATAACCCGTAGCTTTTGATGCCAATGCCGATGATCGTGATACTCTCGGATTTACCTCTATGACCCCATACTCGAAGTTCTCCGGATTCAATGCGAATTGACAGTTGCATCCCCCGCATATTTCAAGACTTTGTATTATTTTTATAGCGGAGCTTCTGAGCATTTGATATTCTTTATCGGCCAAAGTCACCGCCGGTGCCACCACGATTGAATCTCCCGTATGCACACCTACAGGATCAAGATTTTCCATTGAACAAACAGTTATGGTGTTGTTTTTTGAATCCCGTATAACCTCAAACTCTATCTCTTTCCATCCCGACACACATTTTTCAACCAAAATCTGCGTTATAGGACTTAACCTGAGCCCCGTACTTGCAATTTGCTTAAGCCTTTCTTCATTTTCCGCAATACCTCCTCCGGTACCTCCGAGCGTGTATGCCGGTCTTACTATCACGGGATATCCTATCTCACGTGCATAATCAAGAGCTGATTTCGTATCGTTTACCACTTTTGAAGGAATTACAGGTTCACCTATGCTCTCCAACATGTTTTTGAAAAGCTGCCTGTCTTCAGCTTTGTCGATAATATCGGGATCCGCACCTAAAAGCTTTACGTTATTCTCATCCAGGAATCCGTCTTTTGCGAGCTGCATACAAAGAGTCAACGCAGTCTGACCGCCAAGGGTTGACAATATGCTGTCCGGCTTCTCAAGCTTTATTATTTTTTTCACGACAGCCAAAGTGAGCGGCTCTATATAAACCTTATCCGCCATGGTTTTATCCGTCATGATCGTCGCCGGATTTGAATTTATCAGAATAACTTCAAGCCCTTCTTCTTTAAGGGTTCTGCACACCTGTGTTCCCGCATAATCAAATTCTGCCGCCTGCCCTATAACTATCGGTCCGGAACCTATGACCAAAACCCTTTTTATATCACTTCTCAACCCCATTATTTTGTCTCCTTTTTGAAGTCTTCATCATATCCATGAACTTATCGAATAAATACTGCGTATCATTGGGTCCCGCACACGCTTCCGGGTGAAATTGCACCGTAAATGCGTTTTTTTTCTCATAAATCAATCCTTCACAGCTCCCGTCATTTACATTTATATGACTTACCTGACAAAGCCAGTGCGGAATAGAGTCGCTCATTACAGCATAACCGTGATTTTGACTTGTTACGAATACTCTCTCTTTGATTTTATCCAAGACAGGCTGATTTGCTCCTCTGTGTCCGTATTTCAGTTTTTCCGTCTTGATGCCGTTCGCCAGTGCGAACAACTGATGCCCCAGACATATACCTAAAATCGGAAGATCAAGTTCCATAACTTCCTTTAGAATTTCTATCGCCTCATCGTTGTCCTCAGGGTTACCCGGTCCGTTTGAAAGCATTATGCCGTCCGGAGCAAGCGACATAAGCTTTGAAACCGGAGTGTTGTACGGTACGATCGTCACTTTTGCCCCTCTTTTATTTAAGCTCCTCAATATATTTTTTTTGTATCCGTAATCATAAAGCACAACATTATATTCGGAATTTTCGACATCATACTCATATATATCCGTGACCGAAACCTTAGGCACGGCATCTGTAATTGAATACTCTTTTATTTCATCCAAAAACTGTCCTATGTTCCCGGGAAGCCTTGTGCATATCGCTCCGTTCATGGTTCCGCATTCCCTCAATTTTTTTGTTACCGCACGAGTATCCACCCCTGATATTCCTATTACTCCCTCTTTTTTAAGATACTCGTCTATGTTGTATTTGCTCCTGAAATTTGACGGTTCTTTGCACCATTCTCTTACAATATATCCTCTCGTCCAGCATTTTGACGACTCTGTATCATGATCATTAAGACCGTAGTTGCCTATAAGCGGAAATGTCTGCATGACAAGCTGTCCGAAATAACTCGGATCCGTCAGGGTTTCCTGATAACCCGTCATAGATGTATTGAAAACCACTTCTCCCACAGCAGTTCCTTTTGCGCCTACACTATATCCCTCATACAGTGTTCCGTCCGCTAAAATCAAATATGCCTTGTCTTCATATTCTTTCAAAATGCTCCCGTCCTTTCCATACTACTCACATGCTTTGAGCAAAATCTCCAGCCCCTTATCAATCTCTTCAATCGAAATATTGAGCGGTGGCAGGAGCCTGACTTTGTCCTTTGCCGTAAGTGCCAATACTCCCATCTCAATTCCTTTTTTTACAACTTCCGATGACGATTTGTTTTTTGCTCTGAATCCTACCATAAGTCCCAATCCCGAAACATCTGCAACCGTTTCATCATGTTGTTTTAAAAAGCTTTTTATATAATCTCCTTTATTTTTCACTTCCTCATACAATTTGTGATCCAGTCTTTTAAGTACACTCTCCACACTTGCCGAAACCGGCGGACTCCCGCCGAACGTTGTTCCGTGGTCTCCATATCCCAAAACATTCGCCGTCCTTTCGGCAAAAAGACATGCTCCCACAGGAAGCCCGCCTCCGATACCCTTTGCCATCGTCACAATGTCAGGATTCAGTCCGTAAATGTGCGAACATAAAAATGCTCCGCATCTTCCCGCACCCGTCTGGACTTCATCTATTATCAGAAGAATGTCTCTTTCTTTACAGATTTCTTCCACTTCTTTCACATAGCTTTTATCGATCGGAATCACACCGCCCTCTCCCTGTATAAGTTCAAGCATGATTGCGACAGTGTTTTCTCCTATATTTTCTTTGAGCATCTGCAAATCGCTTGCATCTACATATTTTATTCCGTCAAGAAACGGCATAAAGTCTTTATGATACTGTTCTTGTCCCGTTGCCGTTATGGTTGCCATCGTTCTTCCGTGAAAAGAATTCTTAAGAGTTATAATCTCATGTTTTTCCGGTCCGAAGTTATCATGTCCATATTTTCTTGCAGTTTTTATCGCCGCCTCATTCGCTTCCGCACCTGAGTTGCAAAAAAACACTTTTTTCATATTCGCCTTTTGAGTAATAAGCTCGGCGGCTCTTATCTGCGGTTCGGTATAGAACAGGTTCGACGTATGAGTAAGCAAATTTAGCTGCTCCGTAACGTCCGCAATCATTTTTTCATCGGAAAAACCGAACACATTGACTCCGATTCCCGAAGTCAGATCTATATATTCCTTATCATTTTCATCATAACATTTTGCACCCTTTCCTCTTTTTATCAATAAGGGGAATCTCTTATATGTGGATGCCGTATATCGCTCTTCTCTGTCCGTTATATCTTTCAAAGTAACCGTCATATACTTTCAACCTGTCCTCTCTGTTCTATTAACGTGTACGTTATTCTTCAAAAAATCGTGTTCCCGCATATTCCCCAAGTGCCGCAGCCATAAGCTGCTCCGGTTTTTTACCGTTTATTATAACCGCACTTTTTATGCCCAATTCAAGTGCTTCCATACAGCTTTTAACTTTAGGAATCATACCGCCCGCAATCACACCGCTGTCAATCATTTCTTCTGCTTTTTTTACACTCAGTTCCGATATCAAACTTTCAGGCAAATCTTTGTCAAGAAAAACTCCGTCCACATCCGTCATAAATATCACTCTTTCGGAATTAACGGCAGCTCCTATATGCCCCGCAACCATATCCGCATTTATATTATATGCTTGCCCGTGGATGTCATATCCCACACTTGATATGACCGGTATATATCCGTTATTCAGCGCCAGCTCTATGACATCGCTTTGAATCGAACTCACTTTTCCTGCAAACCCGAGCTCTTTATCATCACTATATCTCACGGCCTTTATCATGCCTCCGTCCGCTCCCGAAAGCCCTATTGCCCTGCTTCCCAAGCTTTCTATTTCCGCCGTCAATCCTTTGTTCACGCTGCCGCAAAGCACCTGAATCACAACTTCCATAGTGTCTTTATCCGTACAGCGAAGCCCTTTCAAAAATCTGCTTTCCCGTCCACGTTCATTCAGAGCTTTATTTATATACGGTCCGCCGCCATGCACCAAAACGGGGATTATCCCTTTGTTTTTAAGTTTAACTGCCGCCGCAAGAACTTTCTTTCTTATATCAGGCTCCGTCATTGCATTTCCGCCATATTTTATAACAACACTCTTTTGCATGTTCAAATTTCAACTCCTGTTTTTATTTGAGCGCTCAAACCGGGGTTTAACTCTCCCTGTCCGAGAATTTTATTCAGCTACATATTCTGTAATCCACAAGCACTTCGTCATCAAGGATACCTTATCAATGAATTCCGCTTAAATTTAAGGTACGTAATCTCCGTTTATCCTATTAACTTTAGGTTCTGTAATCTCCGTTTATCCTCACATATTCATAGCTCAGATCACAGCCCCATGCCTTTGCATCATACAGTCCCTGGTTAAGATCTATATCCACAAAAATTTCATCGTCCGTCAATATTTCAGCCGCCATATCTTCATCAAATTCATAATAGCTGCCATCTTTACATACCAATATGCTCCCGATTTTCGATCTTAAATATACATCCACAAAATTTATGTCAAAATCCGCCCCGGAATAACCTACGGCACAGAGTATTCTCCCCCAGTTCGCATCTTCTCCGAATATCGCCGATTTGAAAAGTGTAGAAGTTATTACCGCTTTTGATATCCTTCTTGCAATTTGTTTATCGGGCGCCTTTGTGACCGTACATTCTATCATTTTCGTCGCCCCTTCTCCGTCTTTGACCACCCCTTTGGCAAGCTGTTTTGTAAGGGTCGCAAGCGCATCGCAAAAAGTTCTGTAGTTTTCGTCTTCCGTATCTATAAGGATGTTTTCAGCCATACCGTTTGCCATCAGACATACCGTATCATTAGTCGAAGTATCCCCGTCAACACTGATCTGATTAAAACTGTCTTTTATGTCTCTATTCAAAGCTTTTTGAAGCATCTCGGGAGTGATATCGGCATCCGTTGTTATAAAGCAAAGCATTGTAGCCATGTTGGGGTGTATCATCCCCGATCCTTTTGCAACTCCGCCTATTTTCACTTCTTTTCCTGCAATTTTAAAACTGTATGCCGCTTCTTTTTTTACGGTATCCGTCGTCATTATCGCATGTGCGAAATCATCCGAACCCGTATACGAAAGTTCCTTAACGGCTCTCGGAACTCCCTCTTCAAAGGTTTCGAATTTCAAAGGTTCTCCTATTACTCCCGTGGAGCTCACAAAAACATCTTCTTTTTTTATATCCAAAACTTCCGCAAGCAATCTGCATGTATTCTCCGCAACTTCAATACCGTTTACCGCACACGTATTCGCATTTCCGCTGTTGCATATAACAGCCCTGATCTTTCCGTCCTTTATATGTTCTTTATCTACCGCAATCGGTGCTCCCTTAACTTTATTCTGTGTGAAAACTGCCGCAACACTGCATTCTTTATCACTGACGATTATACCCAAATCTTTTTTATCTCTGTTTTTTCTAAAGCCGCAGTGTATTCCCGATGCCATATATCCTTTCGGAGCACATATGCCTCCGCCTATTTTACTTATATCCATATCCGTCTCCTTTCACATTCAGCATATTCAGCACCTATAAAAGGCTTTCTTCTTCAGGGGTCACATTGCCGTTGAACTCCCGCATCTGTTTCCATCATCCCTACAAAAGACCTTCTTCTTCAGAAATTCCGAGCATAATATTCATACACTGAACAGCTGCTCCCGAAGCTCCTTTCCCTAAATTGTCATATAGCGTATTTATACAAAACCTTTCGTCATTACCCGAAACCCAAAGCATGAGCCTGTTTGAACCGCTCATATAGTCAGACGGTATCATATCCATGCCTTCCGGCGACATTTCAAGTACTTCGATCATTTTACTGTCTGAATATCTGTCTTTATATATCTCCGTAAGACCTTTAATTCCGATCGCTTCTTTCATAATTGTTTTTTCGAGAGGCACAATAACCTGCATACCTGAATAATAATTTGCAACAACAGGTGTGAATATAGGATATCTGTCTATCTTCGCCATTTTTTTCATTTCCGGAAGGTGTTTATGCATTTGCCCCTGTGCATACTGTTGCGGAGCCGTAAAGTTTCCTTCATGATATTTTTTTATAAGTCTCTTTCCGCCTCCGCTGTATCCGGTAATCGAAGTGCATGAAAAAGCATGGTCTTTAGGTACTATACCGTTGTCCGTAAGCGGTCTTAAAGATAAAATAAATCCCGTAGCATGACACCCCGGAGATGCTACCCTGAAAGCATTTCTTATTTTAGCCCTCGCATCCGCTTCAAGCTCCGGCATACCGTAAACCCATTTATCATCTGTTCTGTGTGCGGTAGATGTATCTATTATTTTTGCATTTTCCGGTGCAAGTTTCGCAATTTCTTTTGCTGCATCGTCCGGAAGACAAAGAAAAGTTATATCCGCTTTTTCTATATATTCCAATCTTTTGTCAAGGTTTTTTCTATCTCTGTCATCAATCTTTAAAATTTCGAAATCATTTCGATCCTTAAATCTTTCAAATATTTTAAGACCGGTGGTTCCCTCCTGCCCGTCTATAAAAATTTTATACATATCCTGCTCCGACCTCCCATTACAATAATTATACTCTATCTTATGATAAAATCAATAGTTTTTGTGAATATTTATTATTTTTATTGTATATTTATAAATTGTTTTTAAGCTCATTATATATGTTATACAAAAAAAATTACGCTTATCTTGTGCACTTCCACTACACTACATTATTTATATATAAAAAACCTAAAGCGGGGACACCTTGTTACATGCTATCTTCTTCTCCCGGTTTAAAAAGGCTTTTTATAGAACAAGCGGGGACACCTTATCGTATGGTGTCCCCGCTTTATATCTGTACCTCTTTTACTTTATAGTTGATACTTTATACATACTGAACCGGCTTTTTCCTGTTCACATCGTTAACATCTCTGTTATCTATTACGAACATCTTCTTGCCCATATGAGTAACAAGATATGTCAGATCTTTAAAGTCTACAACTCCGTCCTGGTTAAAGTCACAGTCAGCTCTATTCACTGTTACCGTTGCCGTAACCATAGCAGGCGCTCTGTTCATTCCTTCTCCGACAACTACTTTGGTGACTGAAATTGCAACTTTATCACCTTCGACTTCGACGGAAGCTTCAAGTTTATCAACTTTAGAAACATCATCAGTTTTTTCATCAAGTACATTTAAAGCATTTTCAGCAGTGACGTTGTCCGTGTCTGATTTAATATCAGTTGCAACAACACTTTCAAGTACTACCGACGTTCTTTCAATTCCGCCAATGCTTGTCGTCTTTATGATCGCTCCGGTGTCTTCGTCATAGGTTACGGTTACGGTATTCTGACCGTCCATGATCTTTCTGAACGCTTCCAGATCGGTTTCGTCTATAACATCTTTGCTGTCACCCGCATCTACAACATTTCCCGGCATCAAATCGAGCATTCCGAAGTCATACATAGCCTTAGCAAAAGTTCTTCCTATTTCGATATTGACGATCTTAAGCTTCAGATATCCCTTACGCTCTATTTCCATGCTGTAAGTTCCTTCCTGTCTAGGCTGTATCTCAAATGCTCCGTCGGCTCCCACTTCATAATCCATAGCTATTCCGTCTTTTCCTGCAACAACCTGATTTCCTGAAGAATCAAATAACCTTATAACGGAACTTGCATCCGGACCGTAAAGTCTAACCTTTCCTTTGATATACGTCTGTACGACAGCCTCCGATGCGGCAGTGTCTCTGATTACCGTAACTACATACTGACCCTTTCCGCCCGGATCACTTCCGGAAGCAGGCTTGTTTATTTCAAATATAAACTTGAACTCTTTTGTAGCAAGATCCAGATCAAACGCCTTTTTCATTTCTCTTACCGACAATAACTTGTGTGCACTCTCTCCGTCTTTCTTCATAGAAAGATCCGCATCATCATTGCCCAGTATTGTAAATTCGATGTTTGTTTCAAGTGCTCCGACCTTTACCTTATAATCTCTCTTAAGCGGATCGAATCCCGGAATAAGTTTCTTGTAATCATCGTCAGGATCATCATCCGTAACGGAAATATCGGCCAGATAAGCTGTATTCGCATATACTATCTCTACCATATACGTAGAAGGTGTAGTGCCTCCTCCTCCAACCGTCAGGAATACGAAGTTTCTCGTATCGTCTTCCGAAACAGGTACTTTTACAATCTTATTGTTCGAGTTTCCTGCGATATCCGTGCCGTTATAATTTACAACCACATTATCGGCAGGATTCTCCGCTACAGCCTTGAGATTTATCTCCTTCGTTCCTCTCTTGACGATTATCTTATGGTTCTTCGATTCAGGGTTGAATATGAAGTTTCCAATCTCTTCACCGTCGGTATAAGTAGGAACCAAGCTTTCAAGTCTTGCATTTCCGAACTTTCTCGCCTCTCTTGTAATCACGATCTCATAATTTCCGATCTTTCCTGTATTGTCAACAGCCTTCAGACGTATTACCGCTCTTGCATCATCATCTGCGAGGAAGTCTGCCGGAAGAACAAGATCCGGACTCTCAGCACCGCTTATTAACGGAATCTCTCTTCCGTCAGGAAGTACGGCACTTATTCTGTCGTCTGCGTTCTTTGCCGTTGCCGTGATCTTCACACTTCTATCCGTATAAGATATTACGGCTTCATATCTTCCTTTACCTTCCGTGAACTTAGGTTTAAGTTCATATAATCCGTCTCCTTCCGCCGTTTCATCAGTCATTTTAAGATCCTGAAGTTCTATTTGAAGAATCGGCTCATCGGTTCTCTCAACATGTAATCTGTAGTCTCCATGCTTTCCTTTTCCGTCATGGATTCTTACTACTACTTCAAAGTTCTTCCTATTGAGATTAAGACCTGTAAATGTTCTTGTATTTCCTCTTACGAAGTCTCCTCCGTCAATACTCATTTCGACATATCCGTCGCTGTATCCTATCTCGGAGTTTACGGTAAATTCTGTAGTATTGTTCGAAATCTTAACCGCATAATCTCTCAAAGTCTCCTTGAATTCAGGCTCCATAACGGCGTCTTGTACCCAGATCCTGTTCGCAATAGGAGAATCGGTATTATAAACTTTCACATTATACTCGTTTATGTTTTCATAGCCGTTAGCGGAGAACTTCGTAATTCTGAACTTGAATACCGAGTAACCTTTTACCTTATCTATGTTCTGTTCTATCATGCTTCCCAGATCTTCGACTACGGAATAAACTCCGTTTTCTTCGTTATAAAGCTCGATGAAACTGTTTTCGGTATCAGGTTCTGCAAACATATAAACCTTCTCACCGCCATTTGTTGCAGCATACTCGAACTTTTTCTTATCGAAGTTCGGTATCAGATCATTAGACGTAATCGTAGATCCGTCGTTGTTAAGCATTATCTTACTGATATACGGCTCAAACGGTTTATCCTTATCTTTATCAAGATAAAGAACATATACTTCTTCTGAAACCTTATCGCCTGATACCGCTCTTATATCAAATCTGTCTCTATCAGTATTTATCTTAACCGTGACAGCTTCTCCCGACTTGATCTTTTTGCCGTTTATGAAGTAATCCTTGCCGTCACCTGCTTGACCTACAGTAATCTTGGCACTTTCCGCACTTCTTGCAATTATTGCATTGCCTGCATTCTCCGTAGTTGCAAAGTCATATGTCGCATTCTCTACCGCAATCTGATTTATGAGCTTTGTCTTAGGCTTATCCATCAGTGTCAACGAATACCTCTGTACCGAATTTCCGTTTGTAACGGTAACGATCGTCGTCTTCGTCTGTCTCGATGTAAAGTCTATAGTTCCCGCTCCGCTTATTTCCGCTCCGTCGGCTGCCGCACTTACCTTAAGCTCAACTGTGCTCATCGACTCAGGAACGTAAGCGTAATAATTAATCTCTCTTGTATTGAATACTGTTGTAAGCTCTACATTTGAGAGTTCAAATCCCTTGAGATCAACATTTTTACCGCTCAGATCTCTTCTTGATACGGATAATGTATATGTTGATGATGCAACCGTCGCATTGCTGTCTTCAAAGACTTCTATTCTCAAATTCTTATTCGTCGTACCTGATATATCCACCTGCATATAATCGGTTCCGCTGAACACCTGTCCGTTTATCTTGACAACGTTCTTAGCTTCAAGTGCTGTAGGAAGTACTCCTATGGTTTTTACTCCGTAAGGAACCGTTACATAATAGCTGCTCTGATCCGTCCTGAATACAGGCGCCATAGTTCCTTTATCCACACTCAGATTCACAAGCTTAGCGTTATGATCTTCTGTAGGTCTTATTACTTTCACAATATAGTGAACCTTAGTATTCTGAGTCCCCATAGCGGCAGTTCCTTTAAGCACCACGTCTATGAAGGTTTCTCCATAATTAAGCTCCAGGTTCTGACTTTGTGCACCGCTCAGCACAGGCATATTGTTTATCGTTATATTCGATCCCGAATAAGGTATCAAATTGATAAAGTTTGTATCGGCATCCACCTTAACCTCATAATACTTGATATCCGAAGCAAACAACGGTGTAAGCTTATACTTGGCCTGCTTAACCTTGAGGTCGTCAAGTTTCACAGTTCCCGGTTTTTCAACGTCGGATCTGTTCACAATTATTGTGTACCACTTATTGTTGCCGTTATTGTCTTTAACCTCAACAATAATCTCATGGTCTCCCACTGTATTTAACGGAACGGTATATTTATTTCCTGCACCCGCATTAGCCTTATTTATAAGGACAGTGCTTCCAACGCTGTTAGGCAGAGTTACCTTAATATCTACAGAATCCTCACTGTTAGGAACGTTGAGGTAATAGCTGTTCACATTTTCCTTAAACGGAGGTGTAAGTTCATACCTGGTTCCCGCCTTGTTAAATGCTTCAATGTTTATTCCCTCGGCAACAGGATCATCCGTCTTATTTCTGAATACAGTTACAACATAATCTCTCGTTACTTTCGTTCCGTTCTTGTCAACAACAACTCTGAACTTAACAACCGACTCGCCGAATTTCACATTCTTATAGTTGAACACGTCTCCGGAGTTGACATCCATAACCTTCGTTCCGTCTACATAAACTTCTACATGTCCGCTGTCAGGTGCTCTCATGATAGGAGTGAACCAAATATCTTGTGCATCGGCAGGATATGTTATGTAGTAGTTGGAAATATCACTGTTGAATATAGGTGCAAGTGTTCCTCTCTTGTCGTGTTTCAAATCTACAAGTTCTGCCGTATAAGGCTCAACCGCTTTGTTTATATTGAGTACATAAACCTTCTTCGCACCCTGTACTTCGCAAGTTATAACTATTCTGTTGTTTCCGGAAACAAGACGTATTCCGTTAGTCTTTATGAATCCTAATCCTTCTTCATCATAGTCCCATGCTTCTGATCTCACCGAAATTACAGCCTTGTCATCCTTCGCCTCTATAGTGAGAGCGAGTTCCTCAACCTTGTTTGTAACCGACAGATTATAACTTGTTATATTGCTGTCGAACAACGGTGATATTGACGCAACGTTTGTAGTTATACTCTTAAGGAGCGGATCTCCAACAACAAAATCAGTTTTTTCTTCAGCTTTTCTGTTTATTGTCAAGCTGTAGTATTTCTTTATAGTAGGCTTTTCTCCCGCATCTGCATTCACCAATGCCTCTATCAAATATACGTTATCGCCTACATCAAACGTAATTTCTGTCGGGATTCCCGAATTTATGTTATTCTGCAAAGTCCATGTCTTTCTATCGTTCTCAAGCTTATAAAGTTTAGTGACAACGCTTGCTCCTACATCTCCTACAACCGCTGTGAGTTTGTCTTTTGTGACATTATTCTCAACCGTTGCAAAATAGTTACCGTCCTTTATACCTTCACTGAAATCTCTCGTAAGTTCAGTTTTCTCCAAACTTATGCTTGTAAGCCAATCAGTATCAGGATTCAGGTTGGACTCTTTATCTTTTCCGAAGATCACCGTATACTCCGCCAAAGGTACTCCTGATGATGTTCCCTTGTACTGTACCGAGAATACAACTCTCACTTCATCATTCGCATGTAACTGCTTGTCGATCAATACCAGAGAACCGTTGCCGCTATCAGCTTGCTCACCGTTGACTATCTTCTTGTAGAACAGCTGGTATTGCTGATCTATAGGTGTAGCTTCAACGAAAACAGGGTCCGTTTTTTCATTCAGTTTCGAACTTATCGGCATATAATATGTCTGTATATTCTTGTCGAACATAGGTACAAGGTGATGATATCTGCGATCTTTTTCCTTTTCTCCGGTATAAACTCTCAAGTCTTTGAGCAGAGATGCCTTTGCCGGAAGCTTAAAGTTCACTCTCACCTTATAGATATTGGTCACTGTCTTATCTTCGGATGTAACCTCAATCTCCATAATATTTATGCCCGGTTTTAAATTCTTAAGCGTAAACTCCGTAGTATTTCCAAAGCTGTTTACCGATGTATTATCTCTTATCTTTATCGTAGCTTTAGGATGTTTTGCAGCTATCTTGTTAAACTTGACGCTGTCTTTTTCGACCGTCATCTCATAAACTTTGTTCTTAGGATCGAAGTCAGGTTTGATCTTTGTCTCCGAACCGACATCAAGGTCAGATAACTCCGCTTCGTTTGAAAGTCTCTTTATGAGCAAGTCATAAGGTTTTTCAATTCCGCTTGCTTTATCCTTAACCACAATCTTCACAAGAGATTCATTCTTTGAAGCATCGATAAGAATTCCGCCGGTAAATCTCTTCTCTGTTCCGGTATCAGGATTTTTATAGCTTCCCACACCGACTTTGACCTGTTTACCTTCTTTCATAGTCGTTATTCTTATCTTCGGTGAAAGTTTGAGATAAGGAATACCGATCTCAAATCTGTTCTCCGCACTGTTCCATGTAGCTGATATAGGATTTGCATACTTAAGCGCACTGTTCACAGGCGATGAAGGATCGAATGTTCCGTCTCCCGCATCCATGTAAACGCTCAGTATATCTCCGTCAGCTTCCACGACCTCCAGTTTGTAATTTTTTTCAACGACTACCGAACCGTCCGTTACAGCTACTTTAACAGCTACCTCGTTAACATTGCCCGGTATATTCTTTGTATCCATCTCCATAACGGCATAGTCTCCCGGATTTGAAATTACACCGTTATTCAGAGTTGCAACAGCCCTCGGATCATTTCCTCTTACTTTTATCTCAGCTTTCGATCCCGGAACCACATATGCCCTGAATGTATTATTTCCTACATATGCGGCGTTGTTTCCGTTAACGAGTACATCTTTTAAATCTACATCTATAGGTTTTCTGTAAATCGTAAGTTTGTAAGTCTCTACCGTACCGTTCTCACTCGTAACTCTTATTTCAAAGTTGTTCGAACCGTAAGCCAGAGAAACTTTTTCATTAATTTCTACAAGCTCGGATCCTATCTGATATTTATCAACACCGTTTCTGAATCCTAACAGAGTAACTCGGGTTCCCGCCCCTACGTGATCATGGTTCGCTCTTGCGTGTATCACGGCTTCTTTGTTATATGATTCCACATCCAGTGTATATCCTTTGACTTCAGGCTTAAACTCAGGCTCTATGTTATGGTCTTTAACACTGAGCTCCCTTAATGTCGCATCTGACGACGTTTTATGTATCACTACATAATATGTCTTAACAAAATTAGGAACCATCAGATATACAGGTATTCTGGTATAGTCGTTTGAAACCTTTACATGTGCAGATACATGTTCTCCGCTGTCCTTTTGAAGAACTTCCACTCCGTTACCGAGAGGTTCCGCGTCACCGATCTTGATCTTTGTAGGATAGTTTGCAGCATCCAGACCTAACGATGTAAAGTATGCATCTACCGCCTTCTTGGTTTCAAGAGCCCATGCGGAAATATCGAATTCATTAACATCTTCGTTAAGTTCAACTTCATACTCGAGTATATCTTTTTTATACACTCCGTTCTTGAACGGTGCCGGTACACTGCTTCCTTTCTTCGTAACCTGAAGTCCGTCAAGGAATACATCCGCAGGTACATAGTGTATATAAAGCTCATAGTAAGATGATGATCCTGCTGTAATAGTTATGTTGAATCTGTTTGTTTCCGGAGGCATAGGATTGTCATCCTTCTTCCTCTCCAATCCGCCTACGGTAGCCTTGAGTCTTCCTGTTGAAGGATCAATTCCTCTCCATTCATTATCTGCACCGCCTGCCTCTTTGACTCTTACCATCTCTATCATTGAATTCTTATTAACTGCATAAATTTCAACATTTGCAGTTCCTTTGTCCGTACCGTTATGCTTAGGACTTCCATAAGAATATGCCTCGTATTTCACTCTTCCGTCAGCAGTTCCGTACTTAACGGCTTTGTGACCGTCAACATAGATCACACCGAGGTTATTATCCTCCTGATCCTTTTTAACCGATACGGTATATTCTTTTATAAATTGTCCCGCCGCATCATAAACCTTTACAGGGAAGTTCGTAAGAACCCCGCCGCTCAGCGGAACTTTAGCCGTAGCAATCGGTCTGTCCACAGTAATCTTCTGCAATGCTCCGCCGTTTATAGAAAGCTGATATCCCTTCTCTCTATCCGCTACGGTAACTTCAACGTTCGCACTGTTTACGTTGAACGGAAGCGCATTCCTTCTGATATATGTATTTCCCGCTCTTTCAGTTATTTCATTGTTTACTCTGACTATGAGTTCATAATCATAAGTGTACTTTGAAAGATATAACTTGTATTGACTCTTCGCTCCCGACGGCGCCTGTACAACAACATTCACTTCCGTCACGAGAGAACTTGTAAGAGCCACTTCCGTTATATACTCACCCTTTCCGTCAGGATTTGCAACACCCTCTATACTGATTACGGCTTCAGGGTTTTTAGGAACAATCTTAACCGTAGCCTTTTCAGCAGGATGTGCCGCATCCTTGTTAGGAACGGATGCAAAATATGTAGTAAGACCTGTAACTGCTGCCGATTTAAATCTTTCTACAGGGTCGTCCACGCCCTTTACAAACATATCCTTTATCTCTGTTCCGTCAGGTATGCTGACAGCTCTGAGATAATAATCCTGTTCCGCTCCGCCTGTCTTTGAAATAACCTTTATCTTGAGGACGTATTCACTCTTGTCCGTAAGCATTCCTATCTTCTGTCCGAAACGAAGCTCACCTTTGACCGATTCACCTGTAAGCGTCTTCATATCTTCATCGTAAAGCTGTATGATCGTGTCCGGATCTTCCGTCACAACTCTGAACGTAGCCGCTTCGGAACCCATAGGCATTTCCGCAACGTACTCGTTCATCTTAACAGGTGTAGCAGTAACAGGTGTAAGCATCATAGTTCCGGCAACTTGAGCTTTTGCCTCAACTATCTTAAGCGCTATATTGTTTGAAGCCTTTTCGATGAACAGTTTATAGTTCATAGTGGCTCCGTCTTTAGCCGTAACTTTTACCGGAAGTACAATATTATCCGAACTCATGAACGCCGTAGCATCGGCTTCACCGTTTCCGCTGCCTAAAACGGCTCCGTCCTGACTTATATCAATCTTGGAATCGCCGAAGTTTGTCTGCGTCTTGATATAAGCATACTTAACTACAGGATTTACGAACTTCTGATAGTTGTCTACCGTACGTTCTTCTCCGTCTATCACTTCTTTTGTCGTATTCTTAAATGAAGCTCTCTTATAGGTTCCGTTCTTTGTCTCCGCAACATTGAATACAAGCTGCAAGTCTGACCTTATTTCTTCCGGCTTAAGTCTTCTGATCTTAAGCTTTGTTTCTTTAATCTGATCAGGATCACCGGTAACGGAGTTCGAATCTTTTGATCCTACGTTTATTGAGAACTCTCTTTCATTACCTACAAGGATATCGTCAAAGCTAAGGTCTTCATATGTATCAGTATTCTTAACAAAAGGTCTGCTTCCGGAAACAAGCTGTATAAATTCTCCTTCTGCAAGAGTCGTAGCGCTCAAGTTACCCTTAAGCTCTCCGCTTCCTATATCTATGCTGAACTCATAATGATTATTCGGATTGACTTTTGCAAGACGTCCGTTCAGCTTAACTTCTTTAACCTTAAGTTCACTTGTTTTTCTGTGAAGAACTATGTTGTATGTTGCAGGTGTAGTATCGTTAGGAGTACTCTTTACCTGAACGGAATACGCCTTAGGTCCGTTTGCAAATTCATCCTTGTCAAACGGCAGATTCACCTCGAGTTTGCTCTGTGCGGTGAAATCTCCATGTGGGAGACTCATACTTAAAACTGCTCCCGGATCATCCGCAATTATATTCACAGGTACTATCTGTGAAGCATAAGGAACATCAATATCGATACGCTTGTTAACGTGATCTACTTTTCTTATAGTTTCAACCACTTCCCCGTTGCTGTTTTTAAGCTCTACCTTAAGTATCTTCCTGTTTTCGGATATTCTCTTTACCCTTACAACATAATCTTTACCTTCGGATTTTCCTGTTGCCATCTCGTCCTGAGATCTTACTTTGAAGTGGAAATCATAGCTTTGTCCCGGCTTCAAATTATTTATAAGCAGAGTCTTCTCTCCTACTTCATATTCATTCTTTCCGTTTATATCCACTCCCGCATATTCATGATCCGCCTTGACTTTGATTTCAATAGTTCTGATATCATTTCCTATCTCGGCGACATACATGTTCTCTGCAGGGTCGAAGCTTGCAGGTGATGCAGAATCAAGTTTTCCCGCAGGTGCCACCCATACGTTCTTAACTTTTCTGTTATCATCCACCGTTCTGTAAATATCCAGTCTGTATAACTTTCTAACACCTGTTTCGGATGTTACGGACATGGATACCGTTACAGGATTTTCGGAATTGGCATCTTTCGTATCGTAACTGTAGCTTGATCTGTAAGCAAGCTGCGGACTAGGATTTACAATTCCCGGTTCAAGTTCACCGTTCTCATCGGCGAGTCTTACAACAGTTTTTTCCGTATGCGTCTGAGCCTGGGCGGTAACATAAGTCTTGATATTCTTTTCAACTGAAAGCCTGTAGTCTTCACTTGATACAAAACCCTTATATACCGTTATCTTTTCTCCGGTAAAGCCGTCAACATCTTCACCCGACTGAACAGCTCTTGTCGTATTCACACCTCTTATCTCTATAAACTCAATATTATTGTTAACTGAGGATACATCGATATGAAGTATATTGTCGCTTACTTTACGTCCTTCACTGCTTTCATCCTCTGAAATTACAGTATAAGGAATATCGAGATGCTTCTCTCCTTCTTTTATAGGAACAAGTATGCCCTTCACCCTGTCATTAGGATCGTCCGTTGCCCCTACATAAGTTTTACCTTTAAATACTATCTTGGCCTTAGGTGCAACCGTCTTCAAATACACGAGTGCATATTTTCCTGCAAGAGGTTTACCGTCCAGATCTACCTGATCCAGTGCGGTTTCAGGCGTCTCAAATATATCAGTTATATGTTCATCCACTACGGTTTTCTTTCTGTACTCTTTGTTCACCGTAGATTCTCCGTAATCGATATCCGTATTCTGAGACTGTCTGTATATATGAACTCTGTAATAAGCCACCTGACCCGTCTTTGATCTTGCAGTAAGTTCAAAGACGCTGTCTTCAGTATCTTCGGCAACCTGTGCCGGAGCGTTTATCGCAAGTTCCACATATGTATCATGAGCAAAGTCGTTGTTTATATAAACAGTTCCGCTCTGATCAGGCACATTGTTCATCAATGATACCACAGGTTCGTCTACACCGAGTGCATCCTTAAGTATCTTGAACCTTACGGTATTCGCATGCGATGACGGCACGCCGAAGTAGAAGTTGTTATAAACATGACCGTCAGCTTCAAGCTTAGGTATTGATTCTTTAATAGCAACATCATCTACCACAGGAATTAATTTGTTATTATTTGATTTCTGTTTTATAAACAGATTATATGTAGCGACAGTTCCTATAACCCCGTCATCTCCGAGTGTCGGTTCATGCGGATTTGCAAGGTCGTTAGGTACTCCCACCTGCACTTTGACCATTGTCGTCGATGCATCTTCCGTATTAAGCGGAAGCACCTGGTAAGTATTCGTCGCCTTCACCCATTCAAGCCAAACTATATCAGGATCATCATTGGCATAGTTCGATGCCTTCCTCAGATATTCGGCATATGAACTGTCCGTACTTGCCGGCTTCTTAAGAACACCGATCCTTACATACATATCTCTAAGCGTAGTATTTGCAGTAACGCTCACATTGTCTTGCGGCAATATGTCTACATGATAAGCCCCGTCTCTATATTCCGCATCCTGATTGCCTTGAAGCGCATTATAAATTATCAGGTTCTTGAGCGAAACATCAGCTTTATGTACGTGAAGCTTATGTGCCGCTATGGTACCGTCCGTAGCTCTCACGCTTATATCTATGACAAACTCATTTGCCGCCATAGGAACATCTGTAAGTTTATCCTGATGCTCTTTATATGTCACATGGCTTCCGACTTTAACGCCTGCCATAAGTGATTTGGAAATCGCCTCAATATCCACAAGTGACGCCGTGGACGGAACCCAAACATGGTATTCACCGTCTTTAACCTGTGCCGCTTGTGAAGTTTCTTTTCCGTTTTCCTTATAATAAGCCTTTATGCTTTCAAGCTCGGTATTTGAAGTCTTCTTGTAAACCCTCAAATAAGATACTTTTATTTCCTTTGAGTCCTCACTCTTTGTCTTTATCTCAAATACCGTAACTTCTTTATCCGCAAGTCTGAATTTGTTTACGGACCATACGTTAAGATCCTGTTCAACAGGGTCCGGAGCGGTATCCATACCTCCCGTGATCTTTGCAAACGCATTTGCGGTTTCCGCATAAATATTTGTAATTACCGGTGTGCTGAAGTCGCTTACCGCATCCTTAAGTATGTATGTATAAACATCATGTTCCTTGCCGTTTATAGTTTCAACCTTCTTAGTATTTACAAGGTTTTCACTGTCATCCACCTTGAGGGTCTTGATGCTGTCGTCAAGGTTCTTTCTGGTTAATTTAACAGTATATCTCGTCACCTTAAGATCAGGATCCGTAACATCGATCGGAATGTAAATATCCTTTATCATAGTAGAAATTGCAAGCGAATTTATCGTCTGCTTATATGTGTCGTTATCTACTCTGTTGATCTTTAATATAGCATTCTTATTCAATGCTCCCGCACTTATTTTTATATGATCTGACGAATTTGAAATAATCATGTTGTAGGTGTTTGAAGCATCTTTTTTAAGCTCCGTTTCACCCGCACCCGCATCAACCTTGACATAGTCAAGACCTGTCTGATAATCAGGTGTCCTTATGATCAGCTTATACGATGCGCTGCTCTGACCGTTACCCGATGTCACAACAATCCTGTATTCATCAATCTTAAGTGCATCGATTTGAAGAGCATCATCGGACCAAACATTTGATATCCCGGACTTTGATACAAGCTCGTTATTGTCTTTATAAAGCTTGACCGTACCCGCAGGTGCCTTTATCACAACTTTAGCCGTTGCATTCTCCATCGTAGGATAAGCCGACTCATCCAGATATGCTGTATATGCGCCGTTCTTATACTCTATAACGGTATCGTTTACAGCGACCTCATCAAGCCTTGCAACTCTGTTTTCTCTTGATATCACAAGGTCATAATTCTTCTTGGTATTGTCGGTTGCAACAACAGTTATTACTTTCTTTATTTCCTTCTGATCGAGAGGCAGAGAAACATCAGCGTTAAATTCTCCCACCTGAGAGTCGCTCACACCTTCAAGACTTATCTTCGCTTTTTCGTTGCTCGACTTGATATAAAGTGCAAGATCCTTCAAATCATCTCTTACATAAAGCACATATTTGGTATTCTTGTCAGGATCCGTGCTTGAAACCTTGTTTGCAACAGTCTCGTCAGGTAAACCTTTCTGACCGATTACTTTGACGATTTCAGCATCGCTGTTTCTCTTAGCCATGGTTAAATCATAAACCGCCGTATCCGTTCCTCTTGACGCAACGATTTTATATTTGTTCACAGGATCGGTCAGGTTGGAAAGCGCTACGTCTATACTTTCCGCTCCGTCAGCTATCGCATCAGGATTTCCGACTTTGTAAAGCTTCAAGTTTACATCGGAGGAATTTGCAACTACAGTAAGCTGCCCCTTTGTATCCGCTGCAGGCATCAAGGTATAGTAATCTCCCTTGCTGTCCTTTTCCACTTCTCTTGCGCTGTTTTGGCTTTCCGGCTTAAACAGTACGCTCGACAGGTTAAGACGATTATCCTGCTTCGTTATTATAAGTGAAGCGTTTACTTTCATATCATCTGTAAACGGATATGTGCTTACAACCAGCGGAACTACCGTTTCTCCTACACTATTGAGTTTTACCGATACGGTATCCTCATGGATCTTCTCCGCATTTCCCGCAATCTTAACTTTAGCCGCAGTACTTGAAGCTGTCAGTGTAACATCCGCCGCCGAAGCGTTAGGTTTAACCTGATAATAATATTTATCTCCCTGTTTAAGGGCATCATTTCCATTGACCTTTACATTCTTAATCGTGCTTATTCCCTTAACTATGAGCAGCTTATAATCTTTCTTCGTTTTTCCGTCTCTTGCGGTCACGTTGAAAATAAGCTCCGTTACATTTCCTGCACAGTGACACGATGCCGTAAGCACTCCGTCAATTGAGTTTATTCCTTCGAACAGGATCTTCGACTGTGCATTGTTAGCCTTTATCTTAAGCAATCCGGTCAAAGTTTCAGGAGGAACGTTTACGATATAAGTGGATTTATCCCAATCCGATATCTTGGCTTTCTTTCCTGCAAATTCAACCGACTGAATTCCCGTATCGGCTCCCTGAGACACACTTATTATTATTCTCTTAACTTCGCTCTCAGCCGATCCGTCGGAAGCTGCCACCTTAAATCTGTATTCCGTATCTCCTACAGCATTTATCGGAAGATTTTCAAATATACTCAATCCCGTACCGATCTTCGGTGCATTTTCCGATATTCCGTTACCCCAAAGTGTTATCTTTGAGAGTGCGCCTACAGGTTCTATTGAAATATCTACAGGCTTTCCTATCTCAACCTGTGCGGCAAATATGCCGTTTTTCTCTTCAATCTTTTTGCCGTCAACATGCAGACTCTTGATTCCTATCTTCTCCAGATCTCTGTAAACGTACAAAGTATAATCCTGCTGTGCATTTCCTGAAGATGATATTACTCTGAATCTGAATATATTAACAGGGTTTGATTCAGGATCACCGAGCTCTCTCGTTACATTGAGCTCCCCTTTAGCCTTCTCGCTCGTAGGCTGCTCATTTTCAAGCATAACGATATCCGCAAAACCGTTTTGAGTATTTATTCTTATCTTCGCAGGATTGCTGCTGAGCAAGTCGTTCGCATCAACTTTCGACGGTATGGAAATCTCATATATCGTAGGGTTGTTCGATCTCGCCTTTGCAGTTCCTCCGTTAACCGTTACTCCTGTGAGTGCGGTATTGTTACTGTTCTTGAAGATCTTAACACTGTAATCTCTGAATGCATTAGGTGTTCTCTCGGCATCAACATACATTTCGGCGTCCACTCTGAATCCGATAGCCGTCTGTTCTCCGATCGAAAGTTTGTAATCTTCGCCGTTATTGTTCCAATCTCCTGCCGGAACGGTAACCTTTACACCGTTGACATATGTTATATATGCACGACTGTTTGCGACAAATTCTACAGGAAGCTTATTAAGGCTGTTATCAACCTTAAAGATGTATTCCTTTCCTTCGTTTATAACATCCGTACCTAAAACATTGTTCACTTTTACTCTATGAACCGAAATATCATCAGACATACCTCTCAACAGGAGATAACGTTTTCCTATAACCCCGCTGTGCGATTCTATTTCTATTCTGTAGTATTCTACAATTCCGAGTTTTACACCACCCTTTAAGATGAAGTTTCTCGTTCCGTCAGGCGCAGTGTCGTTATCCCATTCAGCCGCCTTGAGTACATCCGTATATTCCGCATCGTCATTAGGTGCAACAACTCTTCTTACACTCAATATCTTAGCGTTTTCATCATTAGGTCTGATCTCAATCTTGACATTTTTTTCAGGAACATACGAATCATACTGTATGTCTTTATCCATCTTTACGTTGAAGTGTGAAACTTCTCCTCTGTTTGTAACTATGCTCTTGAGAGAAACATCACCCTTCTTTCTGAGCATATTCAAACTGTAGGCTTTGATATCTCCGTTTTCGGCCCTTACTTCAACTGAATATTTACCTTTATTTTCATCGGCATTTATATTTCCTGCAAATGTCGAATCGTGCTGTGATGTCCAGTCGGAACCGATCCACGCTCCGGCTTTATCATAATATCCCACTCTCAAAGTAGCCTTGCTTGCAGGTACTACGGTCAATCCGAAGTCTTTGTTATCATCTCCGAAGTAGAATGAGTATACTTTATCTCCTGTCACAGGATCCTGTTTTTCCATCGCAGGAACATTTGTAGTTGTCTCGAAGATCTTTAATATACCGTTATCTCCGCTCCTCCTTGTGAGGTTCAGAGTATACCAGCCTTTTCCGTTTACGGTTGCCGGCGTACCGTTTTGTGCCGTAACATAGATCTTTACAACAGCTGAATCTCCGTCAACATTTATAAGCTTTGATGTAACTTTGACATCTACAGGAGGATTTGTCTCTATTCCGACCTTGGCAAAGTCATCTTCCGCTACTGCCTGGATATTTGCCTGCTTTTCTTCATATGACAAGTAACCTTCAAATGTATTTGTTGCGGTATTCCAAACAGCTTTTCTTCCGTTCACCTCAACCGTGATCTTCGTGCTTCCGCTCTTAGCCTTGAATATCAGCGGAACGATTCTTTCATAAGCCGAATCTTTAGCCTTGAGCCTGATATTAAACTTAAGTCCGTCAGGGTTGTTAGGATCAAGTTTTGAAATATCAAACCCTCTTACCACAAGCAGATTGCTTCCGCCGTTAGGTGCAACAATGTTTCCGTCAAGCGATCTTATCTCAGGAAGCGCATTTTCCGTAGCCTGGAGAAGCACGTCAGCCGATACTGCCCCGTTATCCACATATGCTACATAGTTTCCTTTGCTGTCCGGTTTGATCACCGTACTGTTCACCTTAACTGAAGTCAAGCCCAAATCAAGATCGGAAACCGTCACATAAATCTTGTACTCCTTGATATCTCCGCTCTGAGACTTAACCTTCATAGGTACTATAAACGTATCAGGGGTTCCGTCATTATTTGCATCAAATGTCTTGTTTGTGAGTACAACCCTCTTAGTATAAACTCCGTCGGCATCCACACTTGAGAAGTCACCGCCGTCTATACTTACCTCGGAAGTCTTATCTTCCGGTCTTACGCTCAGAAGCTCAGTATATATAAGCTTGTTCGGATCAGCCTTATCTACAGGTATAAACACATTATATATACCGTAAGGTTTACCGTTATGAGTTTCTAAAGACTCGGTCGTATCTTTGTTTTCGTAAGAAGTTCCGATATTTGCGATTACCTCTTTAACTGCCGTATTGTTGCTCTTCATTCTAAGCACCAATCTGTACTTTGCAGGTGTTTTATCGTCATCGCTCTTCTTAACCGTTATATTAACTGTCGTCTCTTTGCTCTCAAGAGCTCTGTAAAGATAAGTGTTAAGTTCTGCCGCCTGCCCCGTGTTCGCCTTGTTATTTACAGAAGCCGGTGAACCGTCCTTATCACTGTAACCGTCTATGGTAACTATATAGTTGTTGTTCGAAGCGATCGCCTTTATGCCTGCATGTGACGCCTTTGCATCCACATACGCTTCATAAGAACCGTCATTCTTGGCAGTCGGCGCTTTTCCGTCAACCGTCAGAATAATTCCGTAATCCTGTGCAAGTCTCTTCAGAATCAATCCCGCAGCCACTGCAGAATTACTGTCTGTCGCTTCTTTATAAAGTTTGACGCCGATTTCTTTTTCACTTTCCGAAACAGGCATATAAACCTTTTTCTCGTTCTTGGAAAGCTTTCTGTCTCCTCCGTCGATTTCAACATAATAGTTTATTAAAGTTCCCTCCGCTCCTACAAGTAACTCCGAAGCATTAGGCAATACCGTGTCATATATGTAATTTGTTTCCGATACTGTAGGGTCTTTCGCTTTATCTCCGTTTACGGTAATCTTCTTTATCGCAGGAGCAGTCTCGTCTCCGATTATGGTAAGAGTTATAGTTCTCTTCGTATTTCCCGACTGAGATTTGATCTCAAACGTCAGAACCTTGTTTGCAGTCTGCAAGTCCATATCGGTTATAACATCACTGTATATACCCTGTTCATATCCCGAACCGTTAAGCTTAAGTATGCTTGCAAGTTCATCATATGTCTTTATCGTAAATGCCGCAAACTTGGTAGTGTTAGGTATTTTTACCTCCCACTTGCTGTTATCGTTCGTCGGCTTAGCATAATACTGACCTACTTTTATGTAATCTATTTCGGTATTTTCGGACTTGGTCCTTATAACCAGATAATACGTTTTGCTCGTATAGCCGTCCTCCGCAGTAACAGTCACTCTGAACCTGTTTATATCGGACTTGGTATCAAGACTTACATCATCCCAAACTCCGCCACCTTTAACAGCCTTACCTATCTCTTCATAGCTGTATTCAACAGGTGATTTGCCCTTGGCCGGAATCATTCTCTCCAGTTTTACCGTCGATTCAGGCTTCACGGAAATCAGGGTTATGTTCGCCTTGCTGTTAAGGACATTCGTATTTGCAATATATGTATAAGTATCCTTTGCACCCTTGGTGAGCGATGTTTCGTCAACCTTAACGGATGCCAGATCCATATTCAGATCCACCTTCTTGATTATAAGTTTATAGCCGTCTTCTTTTGTCAGCTTGTCCGATGCCGTAACGGATATAGGAACAGTGAACTCGTTACCCAGTTCCATAGGGTAGTTATTTCTTGTTCTTGCACCTGTAATATTATCAATAGAGTCGTAAGCTCCGCCTATAAGTATCTCATGAACCTCATAGCTGTTAGGAGTTACTCTGATATCAGCTTTCGAAACGTCTCTTCCGACAACGATATTGTACTCAAGCGGATTGAGCTTATTGACAACAGCTTCTCTTGCAACTCCGTCAATGATAAGCTCCACTTTTGTAACTGCGGTGTCTCTCGCTGCGGTCTGAACTATGATCTTGTAAGTCCTTATCGCACCGTTCTCGGCTTTCACATAGAACGGTATCTCCAATCCCTTATTGAGATCGGTTCCTGATATATCATATCCCGGCAGCATTATTTCATTGTTGTCGCTATATAAAGCACCATCCGAACCGAGAGGATTTGCAAATCTGTCAACCGCCACCTTTGCAAACGGACTGTTGGCTTTTATTCTTATAGGAAGTTTGCTCGTTCCCTCCGCAACCGAAACTACATAAGCTCCTTTTGCCGTATTATAACCCACAGGTCTGTCCATATCATTTATTCTGACAAGTTTAACATACCCGTTAGGATCAATAGTATTATCATTTGATTTCGGTACTATTCTCAGCTTATAAATCTTTGTCGCCACTCCCTCTTCGGAAACAACTTTTATTCTGACTACAGGCTGATCGTTCATCAGTTTAATAGTCTTTAATGCCCTGTTCGTCTCCGAAGGATCAGTATTTTCATTTACGAAATCTGCAGGAACGGTTCCGTTTGCGATACCGTCGTTTATAGTTACAGTAGCGGAAGGAGATGTTGCAACAACTTCAATCTGTACAGTTGCTCCGTTATTTATATCCTCCTGATCTACACCGAGATAGTAATCATACTCCGAAACTCCCTCAGGCGCTTTGACCGGCTTACCCGCATATTTAACATTTGAGATCTCTCTTATAGTATAGATAGACGTATCGGAAGAAGCCGCCTCGATTATAAGGTTGTATTCCTTAACAGGATCTATTCCGTCAGGACTCTTAACCGATATCTTTGTTACAGTTTCCTTTGCTCCCGTCGCAGGATCCACCAGAGTAAAGTTCTTATAGACAACTGACGGTGCTTCGCCCGTTACGAGAGTGTCTTCTTCAGGCTTCTTGTAATCTCCCTCATCTCCTACTCTTATATATGCATCTTTGTTGTTAGGAATTACTTTGATCCATGCGCCTTCTTTATCATAAGGAACTTTTACTCTGTAAGTTGACGTATTCGCATCATATTTTGCAATTTGCTTTCCTGATGTCGTCTGTACTATAACTCCGTCATTTATTATCGTCTTATCCTTTGAAAGTTTCTTGATCTTTACTGTAAATGTCTTCGTTGTTCCGTCCTGAGCTCTTACATGTATATACTTAACCGTAGCTTCAGGTTCATTTGCCTTGACATCCTTCATTTCCGCCTTGTTCCCGGCTCCGTTTGCGATTTCAAACGTCTTGCTGTCGGAAATCGTCACTGCCGCAAATTTATCTTTAGTTTCAGCAGTAAGAGTTCTCACCGTATTGTCCGATCCGTCGGCTGAACGAGGCAACAAGAAATCATAGGTGCTTTCATCGGCATCTAAATTCAGCTTATGTTCACCGAATTTCACATCCAGGTCGACATTTGAAGACTGCCTTATAACTATGATCTTATAAGTAGCCTTGGCATAAACACCTGTAACGCTGTCATGTACTTTCGGTGTAACGGTAGCAAAATATGTAATTTCATTCTGGAGAAGCTCTTCTTCAACGGTTGCGGAAGGTGCTCCCGCAGCATTCTTGGCCGTGTCTTCATTCTTATCCAACGCGATAAGTGCTCCTCTTGCCATAGGGTTTGCATTAAGCCTTATCTTCTCGACTTTGCCTTTGACTTTTACTATATAAGCATCTTTCTCATAGTCATAAACCGCTTTAAATTCTTCTCCTGCAGCTCCTGTAGCTTTTATTATTTCATCAGCTTTAACTTCTCCCAACCTGTTGTCGGAATCCTCATTGTACAACCTTAGGATATATCTGTTGCCGTCATTTGCCGACTCTCCGTCAGGAATAACGTGTATATCTATATCCTGAGTTCCGTCAGGCCCGAAGTTCACTCTGATATTCTGAATGCTCGCATTGAGCGAAGGCGCTGTATCTCCTATCTTGATATATGATCCGTATGTAGCCGTAGTAACCATAACTCTTGCGGAATCCGCCGTCTTGTCCACCTTATAGCGATAGATTCCCTGAACTCCCGGCATCTTCTCTTTCTTCACATAGTTGGCATTTACGTATACCATAGGATCTTCAGCTTTTGAAAGTCTGTGTATTCTCAAAGTATATTGAAGACCTTCGTTTCCTCCCGCCTTAAGCTGGACCACAGCCGTATCCGTTCCGCTCTTATCCGCAAGAACAAAGTCAGGATATACCCCGTTCACAACCTTGGAATAATCCAAATCTCTGTTAGGCGCAGCCGCTTTATACTGAACCTGTGCCTCACTGAGTTCTCCTATTGTTGTAATATCCACCGACTTAACGTCTTCCGGAAGATAAACATCATAGTGAAGATCATCCGTCATAACGGCTCTGTAAGTCTTTCCGTTTGCAACGCCCTTGCTTGTTGCCGTGATCTCTTTGATAGCCGTAGCCGCCTTCTTCTTATAAATAGTAAGCAGATAGCTCATGCTCTTATTATTATCCGCAGTTATATTTATAGGAACGGTGACCATCTTATCGTTTTCATTAAGAGTCACTGTCTGAACATCAAAGTTCTTAGGATGTTTATGCGCCTCATCATGATCCGCATTTACCTTCTTGTTGTTTACCGAAATGGTAGATGCAAATCCACCCTCTCCGTAAACATATATCTTGAGGTTTTGTGTAGCATCATCTACAACGGTAAAGTACTGGTTCGTATTTCCTATTTGTATAGCATTCTTTATACTCGTTATGCTGCCGTCTTTAAACTTCGTATGATCAGCCATATAATCTATGCCGCTTTGAGATGTATCTATCTTAAGGGCTTTAAGGCTTACATCTTCCGAAAGTATCGTAGCGACAAGTTTATATATTCCGTCATAATAGTTGATATTATCAGTTTCATCATGATCATCAGGTCCGTCAGGAATACCCGCATTGTGTATCCTTATATAGAACATCTCTCTGATCTTGCTGACAGGAACGTCCGTGAACTCGAAGTACCCTTTGTACTTATCTCCCGGCGTGGAGTTCTTAGATTTATTTCCTATAGGCGTTCCGTTCTTATCCTGAAGCGTAATATCATCCGTATTTACCTTACTCTTAACACGAATTACGGACTTATCTCCCTCAACCATAACCTGAACGCCGTAAATTCCTTTTATACCCTTCAAGTTGTAGATTATATTTCCGTTAGGAAGAACTGTCTTTTCATATTCGTCGCTGTCAAGGAATCCCTTTGTAACAGCGTCATTTACCGCAAGATCCTTAGCCACGACGTGTTCCATGATGATCTTGTCAGGTCTGATCAGATCAGGATTTACCACCTGTATCTCAGCCTTTGCAACATAACCTGAAACTTTATCGGTTATAGTAAGAAGTGCGGTACCCTCTTTAACTCCGAGGAGCTTCTTATTGTCAATCTGTCCTGTATTAGGATCATTAAAGAATCTTGCTATATTACCTGTTCCGGCATTAGCACCGTGAACATCTTTCTCATCCGTTATCTCCCATTTATATTCTGTCGCATTCGGTTCTATATCTCTGAACATATTGAACCTTGATGCCGTAAATTCAACATTTTCGGTTCCACCTGCAGCAATTCTGAAGCTTTCAGGCATTATCTTCATCTGTTTTCCGCTGACTAAAACAGGAGAATATTTATATGAGTCTTCAACATTTGTGAATTCTCCGCTTTCTCCGCTCTCTCCATTACCGAGCTGACCTTTATCGTTTACACCGAACGAGTACAGATAACCGTCATTCTTGAGTACATATGAAGCTGCTCCTCCGGCCGCAATGAATATCGCATTTCTGTTGAAATATGTAACCTTAATCGGTTTTGTCTGCGAATATCCCGTCTCTCCGTTCGCTCTTCCGACTCCGAGACGTCCGTAATCTCCGTCACCCCAAGCATATACATCGCCTTCTTCAGTCAATGCAATATTATGCGTAGCTCCTACATCAAGATCCAGTACGCCTCCGAGATCTTTCACAAGTGTAGGTCCGATCACAGGATTTTTATCCCCTGTTCCGAGCTGTCCTCTTGCATTATCTCCCCAAGCTATAACTCTTCCGTCATTAAGGAGTGCCAAACTGTGTGACAAACCGTTATATACTCTGCTTATCTGACCCTCGAACTGACCCATATTTATTCTTATAGGTGATCTGTAGCTCTGGTTACTGTGTTCTTCGGAACTGATCTGCTTGTTGTTGTTAGCTCCCCAAGCCCATACAGTTCCGTCATATCTCAGAACTATGTTGCAGTTTCCGCCTGCGCCGAAACTTATATCAATGATCTTGTTTATACTCTTCACTCTTACCGGAACTCTTTCGAAATCCTTCATAGATCCGGTTCCGAGCTGACCGTGACTGTTATCTCCGAATGTATAGATATCGCCTCCCCCGGTCAGAATCACGCTGTGATCTCTTCCGCCGAGAATCTTTCTTACATTTGAGATATTAGGAAGCATGGTCGGTGTATATATAGCATTTTCGAGACTGTCAAGACCTGTCTGACCTCTCTGGTTCGATCCCCATACATAGACTCTTCCGTCCGCATCAATTGCCAATGAATGGAATTCTCCCGCAGCTACCGAAACGATCTTCTTTCCTCTCAGTGCTATGATTTCCGTAGGTTCGCTCTTGTTTCCGAGAACATTATTTCCGAGACCCAGCTGACCGTAAGCATTTCCACCCCATGACCAAACCGTTCCGTCCGCTCTTATCGCAAGCACATGTGCATTACCCGCGGCAACCATAGGCATAGCCTTGAATTCTTCAGGGATTACCCTTACTATACATCTCGACTTCATTCCGCCTTTTTCAACGATAAGCTTTGCAACACCCGGATTTCTCGCAGTTATGTTTCCTAACGGATCCACTATCGCAACTTCCATGTTGCCTATTGTAAATTCCGCTTTCGTATTGTTTGAAACTACATCGCCGAATATGTTGAAGTCATTTCCGCTGAAAGTCTTAACGAGATATTGTTCTCCGACTCTTAACAGGATCTCCGATTCCTTTATAAGTTGTTTTCTCTCGCCTATTCTTACAGGTACATCGCTTAGGGTTTCGTTGAATTCTAAGTCCGCTCCCTGAGAATAGTCACCGAATCCGTATACATTTCCGGCATTATCCACGGCAACACTGTATCCCGTTCCCGCACTTACTGATGTCAATACGATGTTGTCATCTGTAAACTTGGTATTTCTGATAAATGCACTCTTATTTAATTTATCGCCTACTCCGAGCTGTCCGTAATTATTCGCTCCCGAAACATATGCTTCTCCGTCTCTGTTCATAGCGACGGTATAATCTTCACCTGCGGAAACCTCGGAAATATATGTGAGCGTATCCACCTTGGAAGGTGTCGACGAACTTCCTTCTCTTCCGAGTTGTCCTTTGTCATTCTTTCCGAATGTAATGAGATCTTCTCTGAATGTGACAACCGCACTGTGAGCTCCGCCCGCACTTATCGCTACCGCCGAGCTTACCTTGCTTACCTTTGCAGGTCTGTAGATATATGTAGAAGCACCTTCCACTCCAAGTCTTGCATTTTCATAATTTCCTGCCGCATAAACTTCACCCGTAGATCTTAAGAACAATGAGTGTTCATTTCCTGCGGATATGGCAGTTACACTGTTTATAGGTACAAGTGCAGGTTCTTCAAGGTATACGAGGTTATCCGAAATTCCGAGCTGACCTCTGCTGTTATCTCCCCAGCTGTAAACGTTTCCTCTCTTATCAAGCGCAAGGTTGAACTCATTTCCTGCCGAAATTTCAATTATATCCTTAAGTCCCGCAATCTTTGTAAAGCTGTTTGTAACACGTCCTTTTACAGTTCCGGTAAACCATACGTTACCTTCGCTGTCAAGTGCGAGGCTGTGCATTCCTCCTGCGGCAACCGCCTTGAATTTAACACCGGAAGGTGTAACATTAACCGGTTCGTCACAGTTATCGGTGTTGCCTGTGCCGAGCTGTCCGGAATTATTTATTCCCCATGCCCAAAGCGTGCCGTCATATTTAACTGCAACGGAATGTCCCGCTTTTGTAACAGCATCAGGCCTGAATGTCGTTCCTGCCGGTACTTTTTCAGGAAGCACAACTACCTTGATGTATGCCTCTTTATGTGTATATGCAGCTTCAGTAACATTGATGTAACTTACCCCTTCTTTAACTGCCGCCATCTGTCCGGTATTCATCTCAACAGTCGCTACCGACATATTGCTTGACTTATAGTTAAATTCCTGTGCCGCAGTCTCGTTATTAAGAAGGTTGAAGAGTCCGAAAGCACCTTTGAGCTTCTTCTGATCTCCCTTTCTCAGATAGATTGTACCGTAAAGCGGAGTATCCGTTTCATCAAGAATCGTAACTTCGCTTCCGCCTACAATCACAGGCTCATTTCTGTCTATTCTTGTGGAATCTCCGATCTGACCTTCTTCATTTGCACCGCTCATCCAAACCGTACCGTTACCTTCTACGGAAGCAATGTTTCTGTAGCCTGCAAATATGGAGATGTTGCTCTTCTCATTTCTGTTCTTCGTAGGAACATACCTGCTGTCGGTATTTCCCGTTCCGAGCTGACCGTTGCTGTTTATACCCCAAGTATATACTTTTCCGTCGGAAAGTATCGCTGCCGAAGTATAATCGCCCGCCGCTATATCTTTTACATCCGAAATGGAATCTATCAGCTTAGGTGTCCAAACATCATGCCAGTCACCGTTACCGAGCTGTCCGTAATATCCTTTTCCGTATGACCAAACACGTCCGTTTACATCAAGTGCAAGCAGATGATCTTTTCCTGCCGCGATCTTTATAATCGGAACACGTTGTTTATTTTGATCTTTAAAGCCCATAAGCTTCTTAGGTACGGCGTTGTTCGTCAATGTCCAAACATCTCCGCCCGCTGTAAGTGCATAGTTTCTGCTTATGTCTCTTATATTATCCGTATAATTGAATCTTGAAGCCTTATTCCTGTTTCCGAACGCTTCTCCGAATACATAAACTTTGCCGTCTTCGGTGAGAAGCATTACACTGTTGTCAAATGCACTGATTTTTGAAACTCTTATGTCCGCTCCGAATTCATGTCCGTCCGTTACGACTTTCTGAATTCCCGTAACTTTTCTGTCTTCAATTCCCGCACCTAACTGTCCGTATGTATTATCTCCGAACGAATATACTTTTCCGCTCTCGGAAACTGCATAAGTGGCATTCTTACCTGCCGCTATATATTTTATTATCTCTTTTATCGGCTGACTTCCGCCCGCACTTATAACGACTTCTTTTATTGCTCCTCCCGCCGCGTCATGTCCGAGCTGACCGTTACTGTTATTGCCCCAAGTCCAAAGTGTACCGTCCGCCTTAAGTGCTACAGTATGAGTGTTTCCTACAGCAATCATAGGATATGCGGTCTTTCCTGTTACGACAACTGTCAGATATCCTTTCGCACTGCTTGTGGCACTCGTCACTTCAAGTATTGCAACTCCTTCTTTAAGAGCCCTTACTTTAGTATCCGCTCCGTTGGTCTTCAAAACATCCGAATTCTTGGAATTGATTACGTATGCGCCTAATTTTTTACCGTCCTTTAAGAGGTTTATACTCTCCGACTCGGAAACCGTGATCATATCCTTGATATCCACGTCGTTATTTGCATCTACAGGGAGCTTTATCGAATTAGGAACTGCCGATATACTGTTCTTTCCTGCAATCACAGGTACATAGGAATCATCCGTATCTTCATTACCGAGCTGCGAGTAATTGTTCCAACCGAAACTCCAAACATATCCGTCAACTTTGGAAGTTACGGAATGTCCGTAACCCGCCGCTATCTTCTCGATCTTATCCGCACCTACATTAGGGTAAGTGGAAACCTGTGCAGGTTTCAATGTCTCCGAATAAACGTTTTCATTTCCTACCTGTCCCTTATCGTTCAGACCCCAAGCGTAAACCTTTCCGTCTTTTGAAAGTGCAAGACTGTATCTATATCCTGCCGATATTCTCTTGAGTGAAGGAAGCGCAGTATTGTCATTTGCCTCCGTTATCTTCCTTGCATTGTTTCTTCCTTTCTTCTCGCCGTCACCGAGCTGTCCGTAGTCACTGTTACCGAACGTCCAGAGTGCACCGTCTTCGTCGAGTGCGAGCGTATGGTTATTGCTTGAAGAAAGTTCGGTTATATTGGCAAGATCGCTCTTTCTTAAAACTACAGTTTCTTTTATGTCCGCAGGAACCACCCAAACAGTCTCATCCGACTTGAGTGCATATCCTCCTGAAATCGAAACCGTTCTGTTCAACAATGAAAGAAGTATCGGTGTACCTCCGAAGCTCGTTCCCGAACCTCCGATTTCATTTCCGAACGCATATACGTTACCGTTGTTATCAACGGCATAACTGCTTGTTTCACCCGTTCCGAGTTCAGCAAACTCAATATCGTCAACACCGCTTATCATTGCAGGCTTTGACTGATCGCCCGATCTTCCGAGCTGTCCTTTGTCATTCAGTCCCCACGACCATACATGACCTTTGTTATCAAGTGCCAATACATGACTTCTTCCTGCTTTTATCTTAGTTATATATGTATCAGGATCATTTCCGAATACGATATTCATAGGGAATATTCTGTTCTCCGTCGATCCGTCTCCAAGCTGTCCGACATCATTCTTACCCCAAGCATATACCGTTCCGTTAGCTCTCAAAATCACGGTAAAGCCTTCTCCCGACGCAACATCGGGACTTGCAAGATACTTAACCGTTCCCGCATCGGCTCCGAGAACCGTAACTTCGCATATAGCATTCTTACCCTTTGCGCTTACTACAACCTTTGTCTTGCCCGCAGCAACAGGAACAAGTTTTCCGTTTTCGACTCTTACTACCGATTCGTCAAGACTTCTCGCACTTATGCTCGCTGTGCTGTCAACATCTTTATATACGTTGAAGAACAGATTGTATCTTCCCGTAATATCCTTGAGATCATTATCTCCCACTTTTATCGTTATATGATATTTATCCAAGTCGATATAATCTCCTCCGACTTTGACCGGATAAATATTCTGTACCATAGTCTCATCTCCGAGCTGTCCGCTTGTGTTTGCACCCCAAGCATAAACATCTCCGTTTTCAAGTATGGCAAGTGAATGTGCGTTTCCTGCACCTATTCCGCCGACCTTTGCACCGGTATCCTTAGGCACTGAAATCTTCACAGGTGTTGCTCTGTTTGCAAGTACTCCGTCTCCGAGTTTACCGTTCAAAGCGCTTCCCCATGTATAGATGTTTCCGTCCATATCGGTAACGATTATCTGACTGTCTCCCGCATCCGATCCGCCGATCGCTATATTGTCAATATTCTTCATAGCGGCATGCGTCGCATCTTCTATCAGATATGGCGTATTGCACACATCCATACCTGCCGCATTCACATTGTTAACCTGTGAAGAACTGTTGTCTCCCCAGATAACCGCATTTCCGTCATCAAGTACGGCAGCCATATTCATAGCTCCGCCGACAAGTTTATTTGCATTCTTTATGTTCTTAACTCCGACTATCGTAGCCGAATACGAACTTGTACTTCCGTCACCGAGTTGTCCCTTACTGTTGTCTCCGAAGCTCCAAACGCTTCCGTCTCCGAGGACCAAAGCTCCGCTTCTATATGAGGCCGCAATTTCAACGGCGCCTCTTACAACTCCGCTTCCGCCTTTACCCTTTACAAGCTCAGGAGTAGGATGCTGAGATCCGTCTATAGTATTAAGTCCCAGTTGTCCGTGAGTGTTTCTTCCCCATGAATACACCCTTCCGTCCGCATCAAGAGCAAGTGCGAAGCTGTCACCCGCTTTTATATCCACAATGCTGCTTATCGCTGTGATCTTAATCGGCATATTTCTGCTGCCATAGTAGTAGTTGCTGTAACCAAGCTGTCCGTAACTGTTGAGACCCCATGAATAAACGTTTCCGTCCGCATCAAGAGCCAGTGCAAAATCCGTTCCGGCAGCTATCTTTATTATATTCTTGAACTCAAATATCTCGCCCTGATACTTGCTTTCATATTTTGTAACTTTTTGCGGCAACACAGCCTGAGGGGTACTGTTTGCGATTCCAAGCTGTCCCGCTCTGTTAAGTCCCCAAGTCCAAACCGTGCCGTCCGCCTTGAGGGCTACCGTAAAGTCTTTTCCCCCTACAACCTGAGGATTTGTAAATCCGTCAGAAACTATTATCTTGCACGATATAGTCTTTCCTGTCACATTGTCTTTCGCTATAACGCTTGTTTCACCGTTTTTCAATCCTGTAACGGTTACTTCTCCGTTATTTCCCGCATTTATTGATGCAATCCTCGAGTTCAGCACTCTCCATGAAATTGATGATGACTGCGCAATTTCTCCGAATACGAAGAACGGTTTTCCGTCGTTTTCAACGGTAACTTTATCACTCTCATTCGGTTTTACTCTGATGAGTTTCTTCGAAATCTTAAGAGGAACACTTCCTACAACTGTAGGATATGTCTGATTTCCTCCCACCGTTCCGTCTCCAAGCTGACCCAGATTGTTTGCACCCCAAGAGAATACGCCTCCGAGCTCATTTATAGCCAGTGCATATCTTCCTGTTGACGCCGATGTCACATACATAATATTTTTAATCGGCTCACCTGTTATATTGTCCTTGAGCACTTTTGCAGCAAGCGAATAATTTCCGCCTACAACAGTGTTTCCAAGCTGTCCCTGATCATTTTGACCCCAGCTCCAAATCGTTCCGTCATGAGCAAGTGCAAAGCTTCCTCTAACGGTTGCGGCTACAGAAGCTATACCTGTCAGATCCGCCTTATTGTCAGGTGTTCTTACCGGAACAGCATATAAGTTGTAGTAATCGTATTTTCCGTTTCCGATGGCTCCTTCCGCATTATATCCCGAGCTTAAAACTCTATTTTTAAACTGTTTTGAAGGATCTTCTCCCGGAGGCAGTTCTTTATCAAACTCATAAACGTTCAGTACGGTATGATGTTCTCCTACTGCAACATGGGATACTCCTTTTATCGGTCCCTGATTCTTTCCTTTTTGTGCAAGCTGTACTCTCGATTTCGTTGACTGTTCGCCCGTGGATAATTCTCCATAGTTGTTATATCCGGCACCGAGAACCGTTGCATCCTTATTCAGAATACTCATCCTATATCTGTTCGGATAAGCCTCGAATGCATTATTTACACCGGCAACTTTCGTAGGAGTATACATTACTCCTCCTGATAAAGTTCCGAGCTTATAATAGTCGTTTCCTCCCCAAGCGTATGCCGTACCTTTTTCGGTTACTGCAACCGCTGAATAGTAATCAGCCGAGATCGAAACGATCTTTCCTGTCTTTTCATCGCCGAGGAAACCTGTTCCGCCCACACCTTTTACCTGAACAGGTGCATGCTGATTATATCTCGCTCCGGTACCCTGTCCCAAAGCGCCGTTTCCGTCATTATATCCCCAAGCGTAAACCGTGCCGTCTTTCAAAAGTGCAAGAGCGAAGTAATCTCCCGCAGCGATGTCTTTTACATCCTTAAGCGGCTGACCGTTCGACATAACCACCTGTACAGGTGAAAGAACTTCTTTCTTGCTCTCGTCGTTTATTCCGAGCTGTCCATATTCGTTATTTCCCCATGTCCATACGGTTCCGTCGGCCTTGAGCGCCATTCCGAAGCTTCCGCCTGCAACAGTTTTAGGGAATACCGGATTCTCTATATTAAGATCTGCCGGAAGTACTTTTATCTGGCATATTCCATACAATCCCGATTCTTTATCATAAAGAACTATCTTAGCTTCTCCCGGTTTGTGGTAAGTCAACTTATGAAGCGAATCGTTCGATATCGAAACCACGTCAGGATTTGTAGACGCAGCTCTTATCGCAACATCTCCTAAAGGTATGTCGTCACCGAACACATTGAATCCGGACGTTACCGTTGCATGAAGCTTGATACCTTCATCGCCTACCTTAACGAGCAATCTGTTGTCAGGTATACCCGAAACAATCATGCGCCTTACGCCTGCCGTAGTAGGTTTGCTGTATGATTCGAAGCTTCCGTTACCTATCTGTCCGTTTGCTCCGAGTCCCCATACATATACATTTCCTTCTCTTGATATTGCTGCGGAGTTGGACGCCATATCACTCGTAGCCACATATATGGCCTTATTGAAAGGTTTATCCTCTTCTTCCGCTTTTACCTTGCCGAACTCATATTTATGGGCATTGTCACCCGTTCCGAGCTGTCCGTACGCATTGTTTCCGGAAGAGTAGATATTTCCGAAGCTTGCCTTTGTCTCATCGTCAAATACATCGTTGCTTATAAGGGCGAGCGTACTCATTCCTCCGTCAAGCATAACGACGTCTTTAAGTGACATTGCCGTAGGCGCTACATTATAGGCCTGTCTTCCGAGCTGTCCTTCAACGCTTCTTCCCCAACCTATAACCTGATTATCGCTTGTTATGGCAAATGCGCTTCCGTGACCTGACGCTATTGCAACGGCTTTCAGACCGTCTCCTATATTAACCGCCTGTATCGCCTCTCTCTTGGCTTCTCCATATTCGCCGTAATCAGCTATACCCATAGCGTATACGGTACCGCTTGCAGAAAGCATATATGAAGTTCTTATCGTATTTGCGGATATCGCAATTATATCGGCTACAGGAATCTTAACAGGCAGAGTAAACTCTCCCGCACCGGTTTCCGAAATCTGTCTGCCGTTATTTATACCGAATCCGTAAACTTCATTTTTATCCGATAATGCCAGTGTGAATCCGTAACCTTCATATCCGCCGGCACTTACCTTAACTATCTTTATATTGTTATCCGTAAAGAATTTTACTTCTTCAGGTGTATCCAAATTCTTCTTAGGGTTTCCGTGACCGAGCTGACCGTAGTTGTCACATCCCCAGGTATATACTTTTCCGTCAGCCGTAGCCGCCACAACATAGTTGTGTCCTGCGGACAAGCTGACAACACCGTCCATAACCTTTTGAGGTGCGGTCTCTATGCCGCCCGTATATCCGAGACCGAGCTGACCGTAATCGTTAAGTCCCCATGAATATACTTCTCCGTTGGCTTTCAGCGCAACGGTAAACTCATGTCCCACATCCACGGACGGATAAGTTATGAATTTCTTGGTAACCGTCTTATCATCCGGAACAACGAGTACTTTTATAAATAACTCTTTAGTTTCTCCGCCGTCAGGTTTTATAGATATCTTTATAAATGTCTGTCCTACACCCGTTGCGGAAATTTCCCCGTCATTTTTCACGGTTGCAACCGCAGCGTTACGACTTTCGTAAGAAATGCTCACGTTAGGCTGTTGCATTTCTTTTATAACGTTGAACGTAGGGTTCACGGATGCAAGATCCGCCGCGGAGTATTTAGCGTCTTTTCTGAGCAATATCTCATGCTTAGCCGCACCTACAGACATCTCTCCGCCAACCTTCACAGCCGTATTCGTTTTATCAACAATCTCGGAATTTCCGAGCTGAATATTTCTGTTTTCGCCGTAAGCCCACAGTGTACCGTCTTCCGCAATTGCAATTACATGCTTTCCACCCTTGGAAACCGCAGCACCTATCACTTTGCCCAGAGGTTTTCCGCTGTCTTTTGCCAATGCTTCAAACGTAACCGCCGCAGAAGTGGAATTTGCGAATTTTCCGTTTCCGAGCTGTCCGCTTGTTCCTTCTCCCGACATCAGAAGCTTACCGTTTTCATCTATCGTATAAACCGTATCACTTCCGCCCATGACTACGATATTGTCTCTTCCGGTCATAGTCTCAGGACGAGCGAGCACTCCATTTTTAGCCGACAACATATAGTTTGCGTTATTTCCGAAACCGTAGATCTTGCCTGTTATATCCTCGTTAGGTTTCTCATTGTTTTCAAGCATGTATGTTATCGCCATACCGTTCTTATCTGCGGCTCCGATTCCCATAGCGGAGTTTGTGAGAGGAACGGTTGTCGGATATGCTTCTCCCGTGTTTCCGATACCGTATTCATAGTTTCTGTTCGATCCCATAACGGCTACCGCACCGCTATTTTTGAGAACATATAAAGTATTTCCTTTTCCTACGGCGATATCTCTACCGTCCGTTATAGGAAGAAGTTTAGGAACCTTATACATAGTCTCATCGGATTTAGCCAACTGTTTATATGTATTGTCACCGAATGCATAAATCTTTCCGTCAGAAGCCAGCGCTACCGCAAAGCTGCTGTTTTCATCGCTTCCGCCCGCCTGTATCGCCACTATGTTTGATAAGAACTCCGTTCCGCTTTCCTGTTCTCCCTTCAGAACTTTAACCGGAACATTGCTGTTATCGGTCTTATCCGTTCCTAACTGTCCTTTATGATTTCTTCCCCATGACCATACGTTGCCGGATTTATCCAAAGCGAGCATAAACTCATGTGCCGCCGCAATCTTTATAATGTTTGACAGCCCCGACACTTTTTCAGGGTATGTGGTATTTCCGTTATAGCTTCCGTTTCCTAACTGTCCGTAGTCGTTGTTACCCCATATCCATACGGTTCCGTCCGCTCTTAACGCTGCCGAGAATTTATTTCCCAAAGCGACCTGAGGGAACGCCTTTGCCCCCGACGGAGCGACTTCAACCTTAATAGCCGCCGTAGACACGGAATCTCCTACAATATTTACTATTACATAAGTGGTTCCCACTCCTACAGCAGTTATTTTACCGCTTCTCGGATCCACTTTAACTATATCTTCTTTTCCGTTCCATGTCTGCCAGTTGAACTCGGCTTCCACTCCCGTTCCCGTCGAAACGTCGAACAGATTGAACGAATCTTTAACAGGCTTATTAGGAGTTTCTTCTCCGCCTACGCTGAGCGAGTACAGATATTTATCCATTGTGAGATAGGATTTTCCTACTCTCTCAGGTTCTCCTACGGTTTGAGTTCCTCCTATACCGAGTCTTCCCGCATAGTTGTTACCCGTTGCCCAAAGACTTCCGTTTTCTTTTATGATAAACGTCGATGATATTCCGTCACCGAGTGAAACCGCCGTGCTGACAGCATCGTTAAACGGCGCTCCCTGCACATCGGATTTACCCGCATGCATGTTCTTGACTTCATCGCTGTTTATCATTGTTTCGCCGAGACCCATAGGATATCTGTATCCCGCAGAACCCGTTACATAAACTTTACCGTCGGTCTTGATCATCGTGGAATATCCGCGCGTCACGGTCCCCTGTATAGGGAAATTGCCTTCCGCATCTTTTGACAGAGCTTCTACTTTTGTAGGAAGGTTCAAAGTGGCGGCATTATTTCCGAGGCCTCCTTCTCCGTTCCATCCCCACATATATACTTCTCCGTCTATAGTAGTTACCATGCAGTTGTGCCATCCGAAGGTTGCAAAGATTACCTGCTTGTTGAGAACCGGAGCCACCGCTCTGTATCCGGAATCTACACCGTCACCTTTTGCGCCATAACCCGAATATCCCCAAATTCTCAAGGATCCGTCATCAAGTACCGCTCCTGAATGGTGTGCAACGGTATCTGCTACCAGACTTCTTATCTTTCCTATAGTTCCGTTGTTCTTACTTACATTTACCGGTATTTTTATAATTGTATTTCCGCCTATGCTCGGATCGAGCGCCTGACAATAGTTCCTTCCGAAAGCATAGAGATTACCTTCTCTGTCCATAGCAAATGAAGTTGCGGCATAATCTCTATATCCGGCCGCTCCTATCTGAACTATGTTCTTAAGTCTCGAATCAGGGTTGTTTGAGCTGTAATCAACTCCTACAACCTGCTTTGCAAGCGGTGCTACATTATTATCGCCCGATTTGTCATCACCTAAAGCTCCGATTCTTCCGTAACCCCAAGCGAACACTCTTCCGTATTTGTCGAGTGCCAAGCTGTGATCATATCCTGTCGCTATGCTTACAATATCCGTAAGCTTTATAGCATCCGTTCCTATAGTTCCGTTTCCGTTTTCATCACCTATCTCAAGTCTCATAACCTGAACATGGAACTCGGAATTTCCGCCTACAGTTCCGTTTCCGAGCTGTCCTACGGAATTATCACCGAAGCTCCAAACGGTTCCGTCCGCCTTAAGCGCCAGTGTAAATGCATGCCCCGCTTTAACGACAGGGTTTGCAATAAAGTTGCTGTTCTTAGGTATTACATTTATTTTAATGTAGCCTACTCCGCCTTTTTCGGTATCTTTAACTACTATGTATGCAAGTCCTGTTCTGAGCAGACTGATTTTTCCGGTATTTTTATCCACCGTTGCGACTTTTTCATTTAAGGAAGTGAATTCCAAGGTGTTAGGCGCATATCCCGAATCTCTCAAAACGTTAAACGCTTCATTCCCTAAAATTTTACTCTTATCTATATTAACCACATCTCCGACCTGTAACGCCGAAACAACAGTATCATCTTTCAAGAGTACCGCTCCGTCATATATCCTTACAGTCTGAGATGTTCCGTCTCTGTCAAGTGTTGCAAACTTAATCTTAAGATGAGGGTTTCCGTTATTTAAAACTCTTACAGGCGTCAACCTCGAAGTTACGCTGCCGTCACCAAGCTGACCTGCGTCGTTAAGACCCCACGTAAATACATTACCGTTCATCTTTATAGCTGCAGCGTGATATCCCTGTCCCGACATGCCTAAAGACATAACAGCTCCGAGTTTTTCTTCTCCTGTTTCTCCTCCTGCAACTTCCATAGGAGTTCCCATAACGTCTCCGGTTTTACCTGTTCCCCATTCGCCGTTATGACCATAGCCCCATGAAAGTACTCTGTCCATCATCTTTTTCTCGGTAACTGCCGGAGTTCCCGGATCCGTTCCCGAGCCCGGTACCGCAGGGGTAACGATTACTTCGACCTCTCCGTACTGCCTTGCATATCCCGAGTCGGCTATTGTCGAAAGTTCGACAATCTTACTCAGCATCGTCTTTTCCGGAACAAGCGCGCTTCTGCTCTCAACCTTTCCGTTTGCAAGCATTCCGTTACCGTTCCAGCCCCATGCATATACGTCTCCGTCTTTATCGAGAGCCATTGCTCCGCTTTGCCAACCGCTCACCTGTACTATATTTTTAAGTGTCTTTTCTTCTCCTACACCCTTTACCATCATAGGCACATTGACATTAGATGCATGACCTATTCCCAAATGTCCCGAATCGTTATGTCCCCATCCGTAAAGTGTTCCCGTTTCCGTTATCGCATAACCTCTCGCAACGGCATATCCATGATTATTCAAGCCTGCCGCCGCAATGGAAACTATCTTATTTATGTGCTGCTTATGGGTATCTCCTCCTACAACCAAAACAGGCAGCTTGCTGTTTTCATTTGTTGCATTTCCGAGCTGACCATACGCATTTCCGCCCCAAGTGTATACTCTTCCGTCTTTTGCAAGAGCCATTGAGAATGTCGGACCTGCACGCACTTCCACTATATTTCTGAGAATGTCTTTGCCTGTAGGATCCTTAACCTGAACAGGTGACAAGATGACAGCTTCTCCGTCGTTTCCGACCTGCCCCAAAACGTTATCTCCCCATGACCAAATTGTTCCGTCATTTGAAAGTGCAAGTACATGTGCTCTTATACCGCTCCTGTTGGCTCCACCTGTCGAAATCATGATGATATTTCCAAGCGGTTTACCTCCGTTCATTACCTGAATCGGTGTAACGGAGTTGTCTTTCGTTCCGTTGCCGAGCTGACCTGTCGCATTATTGCCCCAAGTCCATACAGTTCCGTCCGCCTTTAACGCTACCGTATTATATCTTCCTACCGCAACCTGCGGAACTGCTACCGCACCTGCCGGTTTGATTCCGACTTTAATTATTTTAATAAAGTCCATACCGTCAGCAGAAACTATAATATTGGTTATTCCATATCTGCCGTTTGCATTAGGTGTAACCACACCGTTTTCATCGACCGTTGCAAGGCTCTTATCCGTGCACTCAAACTTAACCTTTGAAGTATCAAGGTTGTAGTCCGTCTTTTCCTTATAAAGATTAAATCCGTGTATAATCTCTGCGGTGATCTTTGATTTGTTTATCTCCAGTTTCTGATCCACCGCAATATATACATGTGAAGGAAGCGGATTGAACTTGTCATATTTTCCGCCCGTGATCGGTGTTCCGTCTTTTGTGATGTTGGCCCAGTCAGTTACAAACGTCTTGTCGGATATATGTCCAACCTCCACAGGCTTCGTATTCGGAACAGTATTAGGTGACCCGTCACCAAGCTGACCATAGTTATTAAGTCCCCACATTACTACAGTTCCGTCAGGCCTTACTCCCCCTGACACATGTGACCATGTAGCAGTATCAATTTGCACAAGTCCATCTAAACTATCCAATCCTTTTTTTATGGCAGTTGTCGCTGTTGCACCCGTTCCTGCCTGTCCATATGCACTATATCCGCCCCCATAAAACTTACCGTCTCTGCCTATCCCTGCTATCCATTGGGAGGCAGCTCCATTAGCATTTCCTAATGAAAACGCTTTCAATTCTGTCTGAAATTTAGATTTGATAGGTGTCGATATGTTCTGTTCACTATCTCCTGTAGGATGTACATTGTCATATCCCCAGATGTATATGTTTCCTTTTTCTGTTAAAGCCCCAAATAAATTGTATCCAACAGGCTCAGAATCTGCAACACTTATATCTACTACTGTTTCTATATACTTCTTTGATACAGGTGAAATTTCATCTCCATCCTTTCCTTTTAGTACCTGTATAGGTGAAGATGATACACCTGTCAAGCCATCTCCTAAACTTCCATGTTGTAACTTTGAAATTCCAGATCCCCAAGTAAATACCGTACCATTCGATTTTAAGGCTATATCTGCACACATCGAAATTTCTACTTCTACTATATCTCCAAGCTGAGTTGTTCCTGCCTGTCCTCCCGCAACAGGTGTCGCTACATTTACATGTCCTTCTTTTCCTATCCCTAATCTGTAATAATCGTTATTTCCCCATGTCCATAGATTTCCATCTTTATCTATAGCAAATACTGCTCCCGGTCCTGAAAATACAGCAACAGCATCATTAAATGTGGCACCGCCTGCTTTTACTACACTATTTGTAGGCACAAGCTTTTCTACATTTGTGCCGTCTCCTATTCTTCCATCTCCATTATATCCCCAGCACTTTACCGTTCCGTCGGAAAGCAGTGCTACACTCCCTATATCATTTGCCGCTACATCTATTATGCCTTCAAGTCCTTCTACCTTAACAGGCGCTGTTGAGTTTACTTTTGTTCCGTTTCCTAACTGTCCATAGTTATTCAGTCCCCATGTCCATACTGTTCCGTCTGATTTTAATGCAACTGTATGATTTGATCCTATAGCTATCTTCGGCATCGCTACAGTTCCCGCCGGCTTTATCTTTACCACTATCATTGTCTGCCAGCCGGATTCACTATCCTTTATTATTATCTTTGTACTTCCATATCTTTTATTATTATTTGGCTTTACTACTCCATCTCCATTAACTGTTGCTATAGATTCATCCATGGATTTAAACTCAAGACTTCCTACATTAACAGGGTCTGATATGGAAATCAAATTAAATCCACTACTCTTTTTTATCTTAAGTTTATCTATCTGTAATTTTTCATTATCTGCAAGTGTGATTATCCCGGGTATTTTATCTATAGCTTTAGAACTATTCTCATCACTTATAGTTCCCCCACCTAAACGAAGTATACTATTCGATAATCCCCCTACTGTCGCAGGATATATTGCATTAGTATATGATCCGTCACCAAGCTGACCATAGTTATTAAGTCCCCACATTACTACAGTTCCGTCAG
>CAJPNN010000003.1 GCA_905372035.1 Bacillota bacterium
ATTTCACTCCTTATAAAAAATACCTCTTCTCTTTTAGAATAAGTATATAGTAAAAATTCCTTACAGACTGCTGAAAACTCCCGCATCTCCTTCATTTTTCAGCTCTCTGCCGCTCTTTATTTTATCCGAGGGAACCGATCGACCATCCGATATTTTCATAAATATGTAAATGTGTCTTGACACATTTCTTCTCTATTTGCTAAAATGATTCCGGAATTCATTAAAAACTTAAATACATTTAAATTCCGAACGTTGCTAAAACTTTAGAAAAATTTTGCTTCTTAAATATCCGTTAACAAATTACGTTTAATTGTATTTATGAATGCAAAAATTTTTCTGTCAATTATTTCCGATGTGTAAAATATTAAAATGCAGTGAAAGGATTTATCGTCATGAAAATTGAAAATCAAACTGAAAAACAAGGTGCAGAGCTTTCAAAATTCAAAAGATTTCTTAAAAGAAAAGATATTGTATTCTCACGTAAAAGATATCTGCAAGATGCACTTTCTGCGATGGCTTTAGGGCTGTTTGCATCTCTTTTGATAGGACTTATTATGAAGACACTGGGAGAACAGACAGCTATTCTTTTTGCCAAAAATCCAATTTCAGACTTTCTGGTTGAAGCAGGGACAATGGCCATGGGTCTTATGGGACCTGCAATAGGTGTCTCAGTAGCATGGGGATTAAAATCTCCTCCTCTGGTTTTGTTCTCAAGTGTAGTAACCGGAAGCATGGGTGCCACCGTAGTCAATTCATTCTTTGATATGTCCGGAGGTCCCGCAGGCGCATTTATTGCCGCCGCTATAGGTGCCGAACTCGGAAAAGCCGTCTCAAAAGAAACAAAAATAGATATATTGATAACTCCGGTTGTTACCCTTTTGGGCGGAATGCTGTCAGCAAAACTGTTCAGTCCCGTCATCGGTGCCCTTATGTCGGGATTGGGCAAAATTATAATGTCCGCTACGGAAATGCAACCGTTATTGATGGGGATAACAGTATCTGTGATAGTCGGTTTGGTATTAACGGCTCCGATTTCAAGTGCTGCACTCTGTATAATGCTCGAATTATCGGGTCTGGCGGGAGGTGCCGCTACTGCCGGCTGCTGTGCTCAAATGATAGGCTTTGCCATAGTAAGCTACAAAGAAAACGGTCCCGGCGGACTTATTGCTCAAGGCCTCGGAACTTCAATGCTTCAAGTTCCCAACATAATTAAAAATTGGCGGATATTAATTCCTCCCACTGCCGCCGCCGCAATCTGCGGCCCTGTTTCAACCTGTATTTTCAAGATGAAAAATATCCCTATAGGATCAGGAATGGGGACTTCCGGCCTTGTCGGACAGATCGGGACATTAACCGCTATGGGTTTCAGTCTCTCTACTCTGATACAGATACTGATCGTTCAATTTGTTTTTCCGGCACTTATTTCTATTGTTTTTTACAAACTCCTTTATAAATATGGTAAAATAAAGAAAGGAGATTATACCTTGGATTTATAGTACCTATAGAAGGAGTAATTGTCATGTCAACTGAGGATAGACGCAATAAAATATATTCATTATTGGAGGCCAACTATCCTGAAACCGTTACCGCCACATATTTAGCGAAGCAGTTTAATGTAAGCCGCCAAATAATAGTAGGAGATATTTCCGTACTTAAAGCTGCAGGAAAGGACATTATGTCCACAGCTCGAGGCTATGCTGTTGTAAAACGCCCGTTTGAAAGCTTCTACGGCTATGTCGGTGTCTTAAACTGCAATCATAATGAGTCTCTCCTGGCGGAAGAATTGTATACTATTGTCGAGTTTGGAGGCACGGTTATTGATGTTATAGTCATGCATGATTTATATGGAGAAATATCATGCAAATTGGATCTGTCTTCTAAATATGATGTCAAGAGATTTTTAATAAGTTCCTCTTGCGGCGGATCCAAGCCTCTTTGCTCTTTGACTGACGGGCAACATATTCACACCATAGGTTGTAAAAATGAGTCGACTTTTCAGGCTATAAGAAAGGCGCTCTCAGAAAAAAATATAATATCAAAATAAAGATATTTATAGGAGGCACTTATGGATCTTTTTTCATATCTTCAAAACGGTAAAACTGCTTATCACAGCGTCGCTGAAACTGCATCTATGTTATCCGGAGCTGCTTTTAACGCTCTGAATGAACATGATGTTTGGGATTTAAAAGCCGGAGACGGGTTTTTCGTACAAAGAAACTCGTCTTCTCTTTTTGCATTCAAAATTCCTCAAAATATACAAATCAAAGGAGCAATTATAGCTGCCACTCACTCTGACAGCCCTACATATAAACTGAAAGTCAACCCTATATTGCATAAAGATAAACATTATATTTCTCTAAATGTGTCCGGCTATGGCGGTATGATTCATCCTACATTTTTGGACAGGCCGCTCTCAATTGCAGGCAGAATTTTTATAGAAAATAACGGAGACTTAAAACAAATTCTTGTCGATCTTAATGATATTTCAATTATAATTCCGAATCTCGCAATACACATGAACAGGAATATAAACAACGGTTATGAATATAAAATAGGCAAAGATATGCTCCCTATCCTCTGTCAAACAAACACTTACCGCACAAACATTTTTGACGGGGAGATTTTTCCTCCTGATCGGCAAAAAGAATTTTTACAAACAGGGCAAAGTAATACTATTAAAGGCCGTAATATAAATCCGGAATCTATATCTCTTGCCGATATTTTCGGTTATAATGAGATCCTGGGGCACGATCTGTTTTTATACAGCAAGGATTCTCCTTCTTATTTGGGGCTTAACAACGAATTTTTCGGAAGTCCTCGTATAGATAATTTGGAATGCAGTTACATTGCTGCAAAGTCTTTGATAGACTGTATACCATCCAATTATATATCCGCATTTGCGATGCTTGATAATGAAGAGGTGGGCAGCTCGGGAAGACAAGGTGCGGATTCTACTTTTATAACCGACTGCCTGGCAAAAATATATGAAAATTTAAATATGAATGTTTCATCGCAGAAAATATTTGAAGCCGGTTCTTTTATGCTTTCTTGTGATAATGCACACGGCCTACATCCTAACTACGTAGATAAATCTGACCCGGTAAATCGTCCTTATCTGAACGAAGGCGTCGTTATAAAGCACAGTACCAACCAAAAATACACAACAGACGGACATAGCTCTGCAAGACTGAAGCTATTTTGTAAAAATCATAATATTCCATATCAAGATTTTGAAAATCCGTCCGATATCGCAGGAGGATCCACCTTAGGCAATATATCAGCCAAACATCTTTCAATCCCCGCTGTCGACATCGGCCTTGCTCAGTGGGCTATGCACTCAGCTTTTGAAATCGCGGGTTCTCGTGACTTGGAGTTTATGTATAGATTATTATCCTCCGCATTTTCCGCTGAGAGTATTTGACACTCTACATTATATACGATATTATATTTGTTAAACTATATTTAAAGCTCAGTAAGATCCAAAACTCAAAAAACCGGTATTTGTCGGTAGTAATTAATAAGGAGTGTATTCACATGGCATACTATTTTGATGAACCGTCAAGGACATTTAATGAATATCTTTTAGTACCCGGATATTCCGATACAAATTGCAGAACTGAAAATGTAAGTTTGAAAACCCCTATAGTCAAATTTAAAAAGGGTGAAAGCTCCGATATCATCATGAATATACCTCTGACATCCGCTATCATGCAGGCTGTTTCAGATGATAATATGGCTATTGCCTTGTCAAAAGAGGGTGGAATCTCTTTTATTTTCGCTTCGCAGTCAATAAAAAGTCAGACCGAAATGATAAAAAAAGTAAAAAGTTATAAAGCGGGTTTCGTTACCAGCGACTCAAATATAAGGCCGGACCAAACTTTAGCTGATATAATAACTTTAAAAGAAAAAAGCGGTCATGCAACCGTAGCAGTTACGGAAGACGGTACCGCCGCAGGCAAACTTTTAGGTATCGTAACAAGCAGAGATTACAGGGTAAGCAGACTGTCAAGCGACACCCCTGTATCAGATTTTATGACCCCTTTTGAAAAACTGATATACGGAAATGAGGGGATATCACTTTCCGAAGCGAACGATATGCTTTGGGATCACAAATTAAACGCCCTACCTATTGTAGATAAAAATCAAAGACTTACAAGCTTTGTTTTCAGAAAAGATTATGATTCACATAAAGCCAATCCGAATGAGCTTTTGGACAGCGATAAAAGATATATAGTCGGTGCCGGAATAAACACTCGTGATTTTAAAGAAAGAGTCCCCTCTCTTGTCGAAGCGGGAGCAGACATTCTTTGTATAGATTCTTCCGAGGGATATTCCGAATGGCAGAAGCAAACGATAGATTTTATAAGATCCGAGTATGGAGACAGCGTCAAAGTGGGTGCGGGAAATGTTGTAGACAAAGAGGGATTCCGTTATCTTGCAGAGTACGGTGCCGATTTTATAAAAATAGGTATAGGCGGCGGCTCCATATGCATAACAAGAGAACAAAAGGGTATAGGTCGCGGGCAGGCTACAGCGATCATAGAGGTTGCCCAAGCAAGAAATGAATACTTTAAAGAAACCGGAATATATATTCCTCTGTGCTCTGACGGCGGAATAGTATATGACTACCATATGACGTTAGCTCTTGCTATGGGTGCCGACTTTCTTATGCTTGGCAGATATTTTTCGAGGTTCGACGAATCCCCTACCAATAAACTTGTAGTAAACGGCTCTTATGTTAAAGAGTATTGGGGTGAAGGTTCCAACCGGGCAAGAAACTGGCAACGATATGATCTGGGAGGTTCCGGTAAACTTTCATTTGAGGAGGGCGTCGACTCATATGTGCCTTATGCCGGCAGTCTGAAAGATAATGTAACGCTTTCCCTTAACAAAGTGAAGTCTACAATGTGTAATTGCGGTGTATTAAGCATTTCCGATCTTCAAAAAAACGCAAAGATAACACTTGTTTCTGCAACAAGCATAGTTGAAGGCGGTGCACATGACGTGATCCTTAAAGATACAGGGGTAACACCGATATAAAACGGCAAAAGAACCAAACGGTAAACTTGCAAATAACCCGCATGCTTGTTTAATAATACGATGACACTATAACACAACGATTCAACTAAATTAATATAATTATTATGCCAAAAGCAAAAGCCCTTGTTTCGCTAAAAACAAAGGCTTTTTTATTACTTAGAAATCCTATGATTTTATTATCTTCCATGATTCTACCAATTTTTCAAGGCTCCACCTTGCATTTGCCGGGCTTGTTGACGGTAAATATATTGCACTTTTACCCAATTGAGGCTCAATATATCTCTTGTACAAAGCGTCTGCTTTGCGTCCGTTTACATATATTTTCATTATATTAGCTTTATCCGATACTTTCGTTATATCATTAGCCTTAACATTGGTAATGCTGCTGTCCGAAGATCCTGTAATATCACATGACGCTATAACATCCCATACCGCCACTTTATGTCTTAATAAAAAAGCTTTTTTACTTTCAATTGTTTCAGGCAATTCATCCTCAAACACTAATGACATGACCTGCCAAAACCTGTTTTGCGGATGCCCGTAAAAATATCCTTCTTCTCTGGATTTTACGGATGGAAACGATCCTAATATCAAAATTTGTGACAGCTTGTTGTAAGTGGGCGGTATCGTATGTATCTTCATGTTGTCTTTATCGGGTCCTTTCACTATAATGCGATTTTTATTCTAAATATTTTATGCTTCTGTTATTCAATATTTTATCATATAAATTTATTTAATTCATAACCGATGTAATTTTCTATTCAATCATACAATGTTTAAAGTATAAAACTTTACTTTAAAACATATTTAAAATTCTACTAAAAAAATGTCAGTAATAAAAGAGAGGCGTTTGTCAACCTGTATTGTGATTTTAGTTGACAACTGTCTATCCTCCTTGCTACAATAACTCTATCAGTTTCAAATGCAAAATTATAAAAATAAGAAAGGTACAAAGTGTATACAAAAATGAACAACTCCAAAACGCTAAATATGATTTTATGCGCATTATTTGTCGCATTGATTACCATCGGCACATTTATCAGAATCCCTATCCCTTACGTCCCCTTTACTTTACAGCTTCTTTTTACTATGCTTGCAGGTTTTCTTCTTGGCGGACGCTGGGGCTTTATTGCTGTACTTATATATATTATAATAGGTCTTATAGGTTTGCCGGTGTTCACCGAAGGCGGCGGATTTGCATATATTTTTAAACCTACTTTCGGATATATCATAGGTTTTGCCGTCGCTTCTTATGTCACTGGAACCATAGCGAACAAAGTGCCGAATCCGGGAATAAAACGGCTCCTGGCAGCGGCTTTCATCGGCCTTGCCATAGTTTATGCTTTCGGTATGATATATGTATATCTGATAAGCGACCTGTATTTGGGATCTCCTATCGGTATCGTCCCGTTATTTTTATACTGTTTCGTATTGGCTGTTCCCGGAGATATAGTATTGTGTATAGTTGCGTCTATACTTTCAAAACGACTTATACCGTTCCTCAATAAAAACAGGAGGCTCTGAAATAAAAGTCGGTACTGATACAACAGCTTAATCGGTGTTTACAAAATATATAATCATATATCATATGAATTATCAGTGCCGATTTAAGCAAGCTGTTTAATTTTGAAAAACTGAAGAATTAATTATGCCTAAAAATTTTACTTTTTAAGAAACGGAGAAACTCAAAGGACATGAACATTCTTGAATCTTTATATAATAAGGTCATTGAAAATGGAGATATTACAAAAGAAGAGGCAGTCGAACTGTACTCTCAGTCCCTTGAACCCCTTTGCACAAAAGCGGATAAAATTCGTCAGCATTTTTGCAAAAACATCTTTGATGTCTGTACAATTGTAAATGCTAAAAGCGGACAATGCAGCGAAAACTGTAAATTTTGTGCACAGTCAGCTCATAATAAAACTGCGATTGACGCATATTCTCTGCTTTCGGATGATGAGATTGTCGAACAGGCGAGAAAGAATCATAAACAGGGCGTACTCCGTTATTCTATAGTAACTTCAGGCAAGGCGCTGTCAAATTCGGAAATAGATCTGATGTGCAATACTGTAAAAAGAATCCGAAAAGAAGTCGGAATATCAGTATGCATATCTTTCGGGCTTTTAAATGAACATCAATATCGCAGATTAAAAGATGCAGGTGTAACAAGAGTACACAACAATCTCGAGGCTTCGTCGCACTATTTCCCCAATATATGCACAACCCACTCTTTTGAAGACAAAGTAAATGCGATTAAAGCCGCTCAGGCGGCCGGTTTGACTGTATGCAGCGGAGGGATAATGGGTCTTGGAGAAACTTTCGAGGACCGAATAGACATGGCGTTAAGTTTGCGTGAACTCGGTATAAGGAGCATTCCCGTTAACATCTTAAATCCTATTCCGGGAACCCCTTTTGCAAATAACAAAAAACTTTCTGTAGATGATGTAAGGCGAATAATCGCCGTATACAGATTTATACTCCCTCACGCGGCGATTCGTTTATCAGGTGGCAGAGGGCTTATGCCCGACAAAGGAGAAAGCTGTTTTATATCAGGTGCAAACGCTGCAATTTCGGGAGATATGCTGACAACTAAAGGTATTACAACAAAAACAGATATGGAACTTGTTAAAAAACTTGGATATGAGGTGAGACTTTGCAATGAATAAAAAATTATTTATTACCGGTACCGGTACGGATGTAGGAAAAACCTATATCGCAGGACTGATCGTCAAAAAACTTTATGAAAGCGGTAAAAATGCAGCCTATTATAAAGCCGCAATGAGCGGTAATATACGGGATGAAAACGGCAAACTTATCCCCGGAGATGCCTTAACGGTAAAAAATATCTCAAATATTCCTCAATCTTTGGAGTCTATGTGCCCTTATGTATATGAAAGTGCCGTTTCTCCACACTTGGCGTCACGCATGGAGGGAAATCCCGTACAAATGGACGTCGTAAAACGGACATTCCGTGATATCTGTAAACGATACGACTATATAACGGTTGAAGGCAGCGGCGGCATACTTTGTCCTATTTGTTTCGATGAAGCAAAAATTCAGCTTGAAGATGTAGTAAAAGAACTTGATTTAACCTCTATAATAGTTGCAGATGCCGGTTTGGGAACAATAAATGATGTGGTGCTGACTGCGGAATATATGAATTCCAAAAATTTACCCGTTAAAGGAATCATCTTTAATCATTGGCACGGTGAAAATATAATGGAAGAAGACAATAAATTCATGTGTGAATACATGACGGGCTTAAAAGTTTTAGCTTGTGTCGGCAATGATGCCCGGGATATCGACATCGATACCGATATCCTCACATCTTTATATGAATGAATAACATTGATTACCGGAGTTAAACTCAGGAGAAAGGAAAAATCCGGAGCCCCTACAAAAGTAAACAACCGGATTGTACGTGACAAAATGATATGGTATCCTTATGAACAAATGAAAACTATGCAGCATCCCTACAAAATTATTGATGCTGACGGAGTGTACCTGTATACCGAAGAAAAAAAACTGATAGATTCAATCTCTTCATGGTGGAGTGTGATACACGGCTATAAGAATCCTGAAATAACAGCCGCCATCAAAGAACAGGCGGACATTTTTTCTCATATAATGTTAGGAAGTCTGACACATGAACCGGTAGAAAAACTTGCAAAAAAACTTAAGGACTGGCTGCCCGGGGATTTGGACAATTGCTTTTTTTCCGATTCGGGAAGCGTTGCCGTAGAAGTCGCACTGAAGATGGCGCTGCAATACTATATGAACCGTGGTGAAAACGAGCGTACGATGGTGTTGGCATTAGAACATTCTTACCATGGGGATACTTTTAAAACTATGGAAGTTGGAGATGATGAAGATTATCATTTTGTGCTGAATGCCTATGGAAAAAGTAAATATGTAGTTCACATTCCTACTGAAAAGACTGCTCTGGAAAAAGCTTTTGAAAAATATCACAAAAATCTCAACTGTTTTATAGTAGAACCTCTGCTCCAGGGAGCAGGCGGAATGAGAATGTATGATATCTCTTTCCTTGAGCGTGCAAGAGAGCTTTGTGATAAATACGATGTTATGTTAATTTTTGATGAGGTCGCAACAGGTTTCGGACGTACCGGAAACCGTTTTGTTGCAGATTTGGTTCTTCCTGATATTCTTGTCTTAGGCAAAGCCCTTACCGGAGGACATATAGGACATGCTGCAACCGTCGCAAACAATAAAGTTTTTAACGGATTTTATGATGACGATCCCGAACACGCCTTTATGCACGGCCCTACATTTATGGGAAATGCCTTGGCTTGCAGTGCCGCAATCAAATCAATTGAACTCTTTGAAAAAAATAACTATATGGAAAAAATCAATAATATCGAGAAAATCACCCGCAGGGAAATGTATGGATTTGAGGATCCCCGAATAAAAGAAATACGCATAATGGGTGCCTGCGTATGCATTGAAGTATATAATCCGGAAGATATTACATGCTATCCCGAATTCGCATACGAACATGGCATTTTCAATCGTCCGTTCTTAAATTACCTTTATGCCATGGTTCCATATATTATTGAAGAAGATGAGCTTATTAAGGTCTTAAGTACTATGAAAGCATGGTTTAAAAAGACTGAATAATAGAGAGTGTGAGAAAAATTCTCACACTCTCTCAGATAATGCTCTGTGAAACTCTCTCCATAAAACTACATAACCTACAATTATGTTTGCAGTTCTTTAAAATTCTTTTTAAAATTCTTGTAAGAACACTCTGTATATTCTTCAAAAAACTTAAAACCACTGAACACATTAAAATATAATGAATATGCTCAGCGGTTTTTATAATTATACGGCGCAAACTGCACTAACGGCATCTTCAAGATATTTATCCGGAATATCTTCAATTTTTCCCGCATCTACAAGCTTTGCGATTTCAGGGTCGATAGGAATCCTTCCCAATATGGACAATCCGTAGCCCTCAGCGATAGATTCAAGCTTGCTTTCACCGAAAACATCAATTCTTTCTCCACAGTGAGGACACTTCATATAACTGAAGTTTTCTACAATCCCTAATATGGGAATATTCATAATTTCCGCCATTTTAACAGCTTTTCCTACTATCATCGACACGAGATCCTGCGGTGAAGTAACTATGATTATACCGTCAAGCGGCAACTGTTGAAAAACTGTAAGTGTAACATCTCCTGTTCCCGGCGGCATGTCTATAAACATGGTATCAACATCACCCCAAATAACTTCGGACCAAAACTGTTTAACCGCTCCGGATATCACCGGTCCTCTCCAGACAACAGGATCAGTCTCGTTCTCTAACAGGAGATTTACGGACATTACATCAATCCCTGTCCTTGTTGCAACAGGAATCAGCGCTTCACCGTTGCTCACAGCTTCTTCATTAAGGCCAAAAGCTTTAGGTACTGACGGTCCTGTAATATCTCCATCTAAAATTGCCGTCTTATATCCTTTTTCTCTATATTCTTTAGCAAGCATACAGCTTACAAGGGATTTCCCTACGCCGCCCTTACCGCTGACGATACCTATAACCCTCTTAATATGACTGTCCTTATGCGGTTTTTCTATCAAATCCTCCGGATTTATTCTCTGCGAACAGCTTTCTCCGCAACTGTTGCAATTATGTCCACAATCACTCATTCTAATCCTTTCTCCTTCCACAGCCGTAATATTTAGCAATCTTTTCAAACACCGGCATATCAACATCAAAAACTTTTCCAAGCCTTACCGGTCTAAACGTAAGTCCATCCATTTCGTTATCTTTTCCCTCTGCAATATCTTTTTGCATTGAGGCTGTTGTCTCAGCCGGAATCGATTTAAGCATTTCCAAACTTTCATTAAGAAAATTTTGCCCTAAATCTATTTCCAAAGCTTTCCCGAGGCTTATCATTTCCAAAATCAAATCTGAAAATTCACTGCGTTCCAAACTTCCTATTCTCTGCATAGCCTCAGCTTTAACATCATGAAAAGCCCCTACCGTGGCATATGCACAATTGAAACTGTAGTCTTTAAAAATATCCGACCTTATATTTTCCGATAACTTGGCATTTATTCCTGCATCCTGTAAGTCATTCTTTATTTCTTCCAAATGCTCAAGCTCTACAAGCTGCGGCCCTCTCTCTCCATATATTATATTGAATGTGTCACCATAAAGTTTGGCTTTGCCCGCTTCCAAAAGATCCGACACCACAAACATACATCCGTCAAGAACACAGGTATTCGGTAATTTAGCCTGCAATTCTTCGCTTGCTCCATAAACATTCACAAGAGGTATAACTATAGTATTACCGTCCGATGCTCTGCTGACGATATCAATAACACTCATAAGAGAATAGTATTTTACACACACAAAAATTACATCAAAACTTCTATTTATCTCTTCCGGCGCATATATATTCACATCTTTAAATGCCAGCATACCCTTTTCATTTGAATCAAGGATTATACCGTCATTTCTGATCTTTTTCAATGTCTCTCCCCGCGCAACGAAAGAAACATTTTTATCACTGCTCAAGAGATATGCCCCTAAAGCCAGTCCGGTGCTCCCTGCACCTATTACCAAATAATTAAGCACATCACTCCTCATTTCTTTTCTTGTTCTTCTGTACCGGTATTATGATTTTAGTTACATGCTCCGCCTCATTTTCAACGTCAACAGGCGAAATTATAAATTCTTCCGACACCGGTCCGTTTATTTGATAGTTGTTTTCATTAATCCACTGAATCGCTTTTATATGAGTGTTGACTATACTCGAATAAGGACCTATGTGTATGGCGGTAACTGCCGTAAATCCTCCAAACTTACGGTAATGATCGCATTCCTCAACAGCATTTATAGGAACTCCGAATTCCACATCACAGTCACAACCTAAAAATTGATCGAGCGGTTTCGCATCATGATATGTAACAATCACAGGTCCGAGAATTATTCGCTTTCTCTTTTTAGTAAGCTCTTCAATCTCTATCCATCTGTCTACAGAAAAATCTGTATTCTGGTATTTATTCATGACTTTGCGCTGAAAAAACAATTTCATTTCAGGCACAACCTCTACCGATATATGTGCATCTGTAGATTTTTCATCATCAGAAATACTTGAATCATAGCTCCCTCTCAAAATATCAAGGCCTCTATTCATTCTTTGAAGGAAATATTCCCCCTCTTCATATCTTTCGTTCAATTTTTTTATCTCGTCGGAAATGGCATCCAATTTTTGTCTGATTGATTTTTCCAAATGCTCGGTATTGCTGTCTTTACAAAATTCCCTGATCTCTTTAAGCGAAAATCCCAAAAGCCTCAATTTTTTTACCGTAGAAACCAAAATCATCTGATCTTTTTCATAATATCTGTAATTGCTTTCTTTTTTTCTGTATTTGGGAACAATAAGTTCGATTTCATCATAGTATCTTAAAGTTTTGATGGGAACGTTACAAATAGCCGAAACTTCCCCGATAGAGTATTTCTTTTCTTCACTCAATTCTATGCCTCCCGCTATGATAAAAAAACTCTCCCGCAAACGCAAGGAGAGTCATAAAAAGCTCCAACTTGAGAAAAATCTCCTCGTTAGATACTATAATTCAAAACTGCCGGTCTTGTCAATAGCTTCGATCATAGCAGGAATCACTTTGAACAAATCTCCGACGATTCCATAATCACAAACGCTGAAAATAGGCGCATTCGGATCTTTGTTTATCGCTACGATATACTTGGATTCACCCATACCTGCTAAATGCTGAATCGCACCGGATATTCCGCAAGCTACATAAAGCTCAGGTCTTACGGTAGTTCCTGTCTGACCTACCTGATGTGCATGATCTATCCATCCCGAATCAACGGCAGCTCTTGAAGAACCTACCTCCGCACCTAATTTGTCGGCCAATGCTCTGATTGTATCAAAACCTTCAGGACCCTTTACTCCTCTTCCGCCTGATACTATGATCTTTGCGTCTATGAGGTTTACTGCTTTCTTTCCGCTCTTAACAACTTCAAGCAGCTCAACCGTGATATCATCCTCTGTAAGATTAGGCTTAACGGTCTCTACTGAGCAGGACGGCTTATCAAGATGTGCCGCTTTGGCCATTACTCCCGGTCTTACTGTTGACATCTGCGGTCTGTTCTTAGGACAAATAATGGTTGCCATAAGGTTTCCGCCGAAAGCGGGTCTTGTTTGCAAAATCTTTCCGTCAGTCTCATCAATTGCAAGTCCCGTACAGTCTGCAACAAGTCCCGTTCCTACTCTTGCAGCTACTCTCGGACCTATATCTCTTCCTATTGAAGTCGCTCCAACTAAAACGATTTCGGGCTTTCTCTCAAGAATCAAATCTGAAAGTGCTCTTGAATATCCGTCTGTTGAAAACTTTGCCAAAAGCGGATGCTCAAGATAAATAGCCATATCCGCTCCATAGTATGTAAGCTTTTCAACTTCTTCTTTAACTCCATATCCCGGAATAACTACCGCTACCTTTGTAGGCTTCTTGGAGTTTGCCGCTAATTTCATAGCCTCACCGATAAGCTCAATAGTTACGGGGTGGATATGTCCGTCTCTCTGTTCACCCAGAACCCAAATATCTTTGTAATCGTCAAAATTTATATTCTGATTTACCTTTGCATTACTCATTATACCAAACTCTCCTCCCTATTAAATAAGCTTTAAATCTGCAAGTACATTAACGAGATTTGCCGCTTTTTCCTTGTCGTTTATTCCGTTTATAATTTCATTGTGCTTTTCCTTTACAGGAACAAATGATTTATATACATTTGTCGGAGAGTTCTTTACACCGATCTGTGTCAAATCAACGTCAAGCTCGGCATTTGAAAGAACCATAACCTTATCTTCCTTGTCATAAGCATCAAAAATGCCTGTAAATGAAGGATATCTCGGATTGTTAAGCTCCTTGATAGCGGTCAAAAGAACCGGCATCTTTGCCTTGAGCAGATAGTCGCCTGTTTCCGTATATCTTGTAACTATAACACTGTCTCCCTCTATCTTCAATTCCTTAGTATATGTAATCTGTGGAAGATCCATAAACTCTGCAATTTCGGGACCTACCTGTGCGGTATCTCCGTCGATAGCCTGTCTTCCGCAGAAAACGATATCCACTCCGCCGTCTTTGGCAACATATTCGATAGCATTTTTTAATATCATTGCAGTCGCCCATGTATCCGAACCTCCGAAAACTCTGTCGGATATGAGATATGCCTCGTCGGCTCCCATAGCAAGAGCTTCCTTAAGTGCATTCTTAGCCTGCATAGGTCCCATGGATATTACTTTTACTTTACCTCCATGGATATCTCTAATCTTCAAAGCTTCTTCCAAAGCATTTTTATCATCAGGGTTGATGATACTTGGAACACCGTCTCTGATCAGCGTTCCCGTTTCCTGATTGATTCTTACTTCGTTTGTATTTGGAACTTGCTTCATACATACAATTATGTTCATTATTTATCCCCCTATCTATAATTAGCCTAATACTGCTCTTGCAATTACAACTTTATGTACTTCCGATGTACCTTCATAGATCTCCGTGATCTTAGCATCTCTATACATTCTTTCAAGAGGATAATCTTTCATATATCCATAGCCGCCATGTATCTGCAATGCAAGGTTTGTAACAAAACGGGCATTTTCAGCCGCATTCATTTTAGCCATAGCTGCTTCCTTAGTATATGGAAGCCCCGCATCATGTCTGTAAGCAGAACAGTAAACCAACCATTTAGCCGCTTCCGTCTTTGTTGCCATATCCGCAATATACCACTGAAGACCCTGAAGCGCCGCAATAGGCTTGCCGAACTGTACTCTCTCATGCATATATTTTACTGAAAGGTCAATAGCTCCTTCGGCAATTCCGAGTGCCTGCGCAGCAGCTCCGATTCTTGCTCCGTCAAGTGCCATCATCGCAATTTTAAATCCCTGACCTTCTTTACCTACAAGGTTCTCTGCCGGTACTCTGCAATCTTCAAATATCAACTCTGCCGTTTCTGATCCTGCAATACCCATTTTATCTTCTATCTTACCGATAGAGAAGCCCGGTGTTCCTTTTTCAACCAGGATAGCCGACATTCCCTTAAGTCCTTTTGTAGGATCTGTAAGTGCAAATATAGTTAAGACTTCCGCCTGTCCGCCACCTGAAATGAAACATTTAGTTCCGTTCAAAACATATTCGTTTGTTTCGGGATCCAAAATAGCTGTAGTTCTTGCAGCTCCCGCATCGGTACCGGCTCCCGGCTCTGTAAGTGCAAATGCCGCCAAACCGCCGCCGCTTGTTATTCTCGGTAAGAATTTTTTCTTCTGATCTTCTGTTCCGAATTTATTGATCAGATGCGGTGTTATCAAATGAATGGATATTATTGAAGACGATGCCATGCACTTCTTGGCAAACTCTTCTACAACTATAACCTTTTCGATGTCTCCGCCGCCTGAACCGCCATACTCTCTCGGAACGCCTATTCCTGCATATCCCGCAGCAACCATTTTTTCAAAGCTTTCTCTCGGGAATCTGTGCTCTAAATCCAATTCTGCAGCTATAGGTTCTAATTCGTTTTCAGCAAACTGTGCTGCTACATCTCTCAGCATCTGCTGACCGTCTGTAAATTTGAAATCCATAGAAATCCTCCGTTAAAAATTTTTTTACATCTCTACATATCTAATAATAATTGTCCGAGGGAGAAGCTTCCTCCCCGGGCAAAAATTATTATAAACTACCGATTGTTAATTGCTATTCTATTGGCGCCCACGGGTCTTTTACTATTCCGTCAGGCTGAACACCTCTCTGAAGATGTTTTTTAACAACTAATGTAACCTTGCCCTCCGTGATGAGTTTAGGTTCATCAAAATAAACCATATCTCCCGGTTTTGCATCCTTGACACCTGCGCGTACCGCCGGTGTTGCAACTTTAAATGTTTGAATAAGGCACTGACGTGAAGTGTTTCCTACCTTTATCATTGTAGCCTTGAAATCGAGCTGATCTCCTACATAAACTTCTTCAAAAAATCTTACATTGTCATATCCCAGGCACAAAGATTCGTCACCGTCGTTCAATATCATCTGCTCTGTTTCAACATCTCCTATAAAGTCAAACTGTCTTCCGATAGGAACGATCCCGTCAGGACTGTTTGCATCGGATGTCGTCATTTTATAACTTAAATATGATACTTTTCTCATTTGTTTTCTCCCCTCTTTACATTATACCTTCATCTAAATAAGCCTGAAGCTCTTCATCTGTAAGATCGAACACTTCTTTATTGTGCTGCCCGAGCGTAGGTGCCGGCGTATCAACACTTGGAGGAGTGTCGTAAAGCTTAACGGGACAACCTTGGAAATACATAGGTCCGATAGTCGGATGATCTATATTTACCATCATCTCTCTCGCCTGTATCTGCGGGTGATCAATCGCTTCCTTCATATCAAGTACCGGTCCGCAAGGAATTCCCGCCTTATCCATGATCTCTTCAATCTCAAATTTGCTTTTCTTTGCACACCATTTTTGAATTATACCTTGAAGTCTGTCTTCTCCGACATAATTTTCACATCTTGAATCATTTGTTGCATAGCGCTCGTCCTCAAGCAGATCTTCTCTTTCTATTACTTCACATAACTTTCTGAAAAGCTTGTCGTTTCCCACTCCCAAAGATACAAACCCGTCATTTGTAGGATAAATATCAAAAGGTGCGATTGAAGGGTCTATATTACCCTGTCTCTGCGGTGTGATTCCTGCAAGAGTTTGCATAATTATACCGTTTTCAAGCAAGCTGAAAATTGTATCCTGCATTGAAACATCTACTTGCTGTCCCAATCCTGTCTTTTCTCTATAATATAGAGCCATCATAAAACCTACACACAGATAAATACCTGCTACGTGGTCTGCGACGGACGGTCCGACTTTTACAGGCGGTGTTTCTTTATAACCTGTCAGGTTTACCATGCCTCCCATAGATTGAGCTACGATATCGTAGCAAGGACGGTGAGAAATAGGGCCTGTCTGACCGAATCCCGAACCTGATGCATATATGATTTTAGGATTGATCTTCTTTAACGTTTCATAATCTACACCCAGTTTTTTTGTCACACCGGGTCTATAGTTTTCTACTACCGCATCCGCATCCTTAACAAGTTCATAGAACATTTCTCTGGCTTTTTCATTCTTCAGGTTCAAAGTACAACCTTTCTTATTTCTGTTCAGAAAAGCATAAAAACCGCTTTCACCGCTTTTTTCATCTATAGGTCCCCATGTTCTGCACTGTTCACCTGATGGCGGCTCAAATTTGATTACATCCGCGCCGTGATCTGCTAATAAGGTAGTACAAAACGGACCGTTTAATGCAGTTGTAAGATCTAAAACTTTTAATCCTTCCAATGCTTTCATATTTTTGCATTATCTCCTTTCGATTTACGTTTGTTATCCTTTATGTTTTATTTGGCTTCATAAATGAACGTTGCGGCAGTCGACAACTCAGGATCCTCTAATACATCTATTGAGCTTGGATATTCAGGGTTCTCGGGAATTACCGCAACCTTAAACGAACGGCACTCGATCTTACAAGTTTTATCTTTCTGTTCTACCACTCTTGCATGAAATTCCATATAATCTCCCGCAAATACCGGAACATAAAGTCTTACCTGTTCAACACATGTACATCTTCCTACATTTCCATAAACTTTCGCCATAAGACGATCACAAAGATCTCCCATATATGTAATTGAACGTGCTCCGTTTACAACTCCTCCGCCATAAAAAACATCTCTGTCAGACATTCTGTATCTCATTGTTACTTCCTGTGTCATTTTCGTTTCTCTCCTTTTTTATAATTAATAAAAGACTGTCTCGGGTTTCAAAAACCTGTTATTCTATCGGTGCCCACGGATCTTTTACGATCCCGTCAGGCTGCACTCCTCTTTGCAGGTGCTTCTTTACAACCAGGGTAACCTTGCCCTCCGTTATGAGCTTAGGTTCCTCAAAATAATACATATCTCCGGGCTTTGCGTCCTTAATACCCATACGGCTTGCAGGCGTTGCAACCTTAAATGTCTGAATAAGGCACTGACGTGAAGTGTTTCCCACCTTAATCATAGTTGCTTTGAAGTCAAGCTGATCTCCGACATAAACTTCCTCGAAAAATCTCACGTTGTCATAGCCGAGACAAAGAGATTCATCTCCGTCATTCAGGATCATTTGCTCCGTTTCTACGTCACCTATAAAATCGAACTGTCTACCGATAGGAACGATCCCGTCAGGGCTGTTTGCGTCGGCAGTAGTCATCTTATAGCTGAGAAATGATACTTTTCTCATTTCAACTCCTCCTAAAATCTTATAGCAATAGTTATCACATAACATGAAAATCCGAATAAAAGGTGTCCGTTCCCTAAAGATGCAAAGTATTCATAAGTGAACAAATGCAGCATTTGGGATCATTATCTTCTTGATTTCCACGCCTATTAAAACATATTTTACGCCTTCATTCTAAACTGTACGTCTATTAGAGTGTCAAGTTTTTAACAATATCTTTTAAAAAATTTTTTCTCATATAACGACAAACTCTCCTGTTACAGGAGAGTTTGTCGTTTCACATAATTTTTTCCGCTTATTGTACTCTACGCTTGAAAAACCGCTTAATATAACGGTTTTATTTGCATTCACCCTGTTAAAATATCAGATTGTACCCATGATATCCCCTTGCTCACCGATAATTTTTGGTAGAGTTTTTGTACAATATTAATCATAAAGGCTACATTGCTTCGAATTCATCATCGTCGAAAAACTTGTCATGCTTTATGTTATCATTATAATCGTTTTCCTTTTCACGATCTGTATATCCGCTGTTGTCATCACCGGCACCCTTAATCTTTGCAAGAATATTTATGCCTGCCGCAGCTATAGGTATACTGAGTGCGACTTTCCCCAAGAAAGATATCTTTCTTTTTCTTTTATTTTTGTGAACCGCATAACAATCTTCATCTGTTTTCTTTTTTCGTTTTTTTCTGCAAAACATAACCTGACACCTCCTATATGTTCATGCTGTTATCTCCCTGCATAAGATCTATACTGATCTGTCTGCTGTCATCCTGCTCATCATCGTTTCCCATCCCCGAAAATAATCCTTCCACATCCTGTATTTCCGGTAATTCTTTCAGACTCTTGAATCCGAATTTTTCCAAAAACATCCTCGTTGTCCCGTATAAAATCGGCCTGCCTATAGCGGGCGAACGCCCCGCTTCATGTACCAATCCTTTTCTTTCAAGCCCTTCTATGACTCTGTCACATTTTATACCTCTTATACTGTCGATTTCACCCCTGGTAACCGGCTGTTTATATGCCACTATTGCTAAAACTTCCATAGCCGATGTCGATAAACGTTTGTCTTTGACAGGAGTACAAAGTTTTTCTATGAACATCCCGTTTTCCTCCCTGGTTACGAACTGAAAACATTTATCAACTTCTCTGATATATATCCCTCTCTGCTCTTGCTGATATTCATCTGCAAGTTCCTGTAAATATACGTAAACTTCTTTCCACGGCAAATTGAAAACTTCTGCCGCCGTCTTAACGTCAAGCGGTTCTCCCCAAATGAAAAGAATTGATTCCAGTGCCGATTTTACAGCCTTCTTACTGCTCATTATATGCTTCCTCCTCACCTATATATTCAACTTCTATGTTCGAAAAACTATCTGTTTGATAGGCATCTAAAACCCTTTGCCTCATCATCTCCAAGACTGCCGAAAAAGTCAAGACTATGTGGTAATTATTCCTTTCATCAACAAGTTCATCAAATCCCAGTTTTTTAATTTTACCGCTTCTGAATTTTTCGCCTATATCAAACATTTTTGATTCCATCGACACCTTTTGTCTTTCAACCCGTTCGTAATATTTTTTTACATCTTCAACCTTTTTTTTCTTATGCAAAAACAACTCAAATGCCTGTATAAACTTATCCGTATCAATAATCAGATTTTCTTCCGGTTCTTTTGAATATTCGCTTAAGTCCTCTTTGGGTTTTATATATATGTTGGAATTGCGTTCAAACCTGTCTTGAAGCATCTTGGAAACCGCCTTAAATTTCTTGTATTCCAAAAGTTTTTCCACCAACCTGCTTCTCGGATCTTCTTCCATGCTCTGTTGTCCCTCTTTCGGATGAACGGGCAAAAGCATCTTGGATTTTATTTCGATAAGTTCTGCCGCAAGTACCATGAAATCTCCGATATCATTTATATTTGTCCGCTTCATAAGGTCTACATATAACATGTATTGTTCGGTTATTTCCGAGATTTTAATGTCATATATACTCATCTCCGAGTTTTCTATGAGGTAAACCAATAAATCGAAAGGTCCTTCAAAATTTTTCAGTTTTACTTTGTAGCCCATACGCTCCTCATTTCTAAAGTTAACTCTTATTTATTTTAAGTGTATCACAAATGGCTTCTCTTTTCTATGTTTTTCCCTTTTCTTGTCGTTTGCACTTCGTTATGCTTTCAGCATTGGCGGCTTTAAGCCTTTTATTTCTCCACTCTCCTTGTCAATCACACTTTACTGTGATATCATTACTTGTGTTTTAATTTATTTTTTAGGAGAAAAACGTGAAAAATTTACGGGAAAAACTATTTGCACTGATTTCACTGTTAATAATTTTCAGCTTTTTGATATACCTGCCGTATGCCTACCTTAAAGGTGTTAGAACTGATGCCGAAAAACTGGGAAACAACAGGCTGTACACAAGTTTCAAAGGGCAGTCTTTTGAAAAGATAAATACGAAAATAAACCATCTGGAAATCGATCTGCAAAATATGATCCTCAACAGATTCCCTTTTTATGATGAAACCGTCTCGCTTATAAATCGCTCCGAACTTGCAGCGGATAAAAAGCTGCTTTATAGATTTTCAAATTATATTCCGGTAAAGTCGGACAACGGAATATTCTATTATGACAATATTGCACAAAACAGATATTATCGCTTGCTTTCAAGCAACGAAAAAGAACTGAAAAATTCTATGCACAAAGCCTCCAATTATTATAATAATTACTACAAAGCGGCAAGAGAAGCGGTGCCGAATGTTAAAATGGCTGTATTCGCCGTCCCTATGACTTGGAGGTCGGGGGCTTCATTTTACCCTTATGACGATTTTTCGATATTCAGTGATTTTTCGTCAAGTCTTGATCCTGAAATAAAATCGGGAATTCTGAACATAAAGGATGAAAACACATTCAACAGATACTTTTTTAAAACCGATCATCATTGGAATATATACGGAGCATATTCCGGATACCTTGAAATTTGTAAGCTTTTGAATATAAAAAAACCTGTAGAAGTCAAATCGTTTTCTCGTCTTCCGAATGTAAAATTCAGAGGCTCCATGTCAAGAACATTGCTTTCGGAATCATATTTCGATAATTTTGACATGGCAAATTTTGACCTTCCGTCTTATAACATCAAAGTGAACGGTGCTGCCAATCCACAAGGATTCACACACAAACAGGAATATCTGAACGGAACATTTCCCGATTCCATATATGAAAATCACTACGGTAATTTCTATCATGCAGATGTTGCACTGATAGAATATGACTTCGGAAATTTATCCGGCAAAGGTAACCTGTTGTTAATCGCCGATTCACTGTCTAACTGCATAGAACCGCAGATTGCAAGCCACTACAACAAAACTTTTGTCATTGATCAAAGAATGTACGGTAAAGAAAATCCGAATTGGCTCAAATCTTTTTTAAAGAAACATAAAATCGACCAAATATTGATTCTTTCTACAACAAACGGAATATATAACAATTATCCCGGAAATATAGGGCTGGAGGAGAAATAACAATGGTGTTTGCAAGCTTGGAATTTTTATTCTTATTTTTACCTGTTTTTATAGCCGCATACTTTCTTATGCCCAAAAAGCCTTTGAAAAATGCTCTCCTGTTCTGCGGTTCCGTCATTTTTTATGCATGGGGAGAACCGATATATGTACTTCTCATAATATTTTCAATGATCCTGAACTACGTATCCGGAATATTCATAGCATCTTCTAAGAGTATTTTTACGAAAAAGCTTGCACTCTTATTGAGCATAACGATCAATCTCGGAATAATAGGGTATTTCAAATATACCGATTTTATCATAGATAATATTAACAATATATTTAATCTCAATATTGCACACAAAAATATTCCTTTACCCATAGGGATATCTTTTTTCACATTTCAAATATTGACTTATGTTATAGATGTTTATAAAAATAATGCTAAAGTACAAAAAAACCCTGTATACTTAGGTGCCTATATCTTTGCTTTCCCGCAGCTTATTGCAGGTCCTATTGTGAGATATCAAACTGTTGCGGAAGAGATTGTCGATAGAAAAGTTACACTGACGGATTTCAACTACGGTTTAAAACGTTTTATGATCGGATTTTCAAAAAAAGTGCTAATTGCAAACAATATGGGCTTTATTGTTGATTCAATACTTGAGCACGATCCATCTTCTTATGGGGCTGTAGGCGGCTGGCTTGCCGCTATAGGATACACCTTACAGCTTTACTTTGACTTTTCGGGATATTCCGATATGGCGATAGGCCTCGGTAGAATTTTGGGCTTTCATTATCTTGAGAACTTCAATTATCCTTATATCGCCAAGTCGATAACCGATTTCTGGAGACGCTGGCACATATCCTTATCAAGTTTTTTCCGTGACTATGTCTATATCCCTCTCGGCGGTAACCGTGTTAAAACTTTTAGGTGGATATTGAACATATTTATTGTTTGGTTTCTTACCGGGCTGTGGCACGGCGCTTCCTGGAATTTTGTATTGTGGGGATTATATTATTGCATCCTGCTGCTAATAGAAAAACTGCTATTTAAAAAGCTTAATCTTAAGCTGCCCGCTTTTATTTCTCATATATACACACTGTTCTTTATAATTGTAGGTTGTATACTTTTCAGACAGGAAAACCTTAAACTTATACCCAAAATGATCTACGGATTATTCGGCGGCTACGGTTCGGGTTCTTACAATTTCCTATTGTATGTTCAGGTTGTACATGTCAAATATTTGATCGCACTTATCGCGGGAATCTTCGCCTCTACTCCTATTGTTAAGGTAATACAAAAAAGATTCGGCAACTCCCGAACCTTTTCCGTAATTTCCGATATCGTTATTATCGCATTATTTATATTTTCTATAGGTTTTGTGGTTTCGGGATCCTACAACCCGTTTATCTACTTCAAATTTTAAATTAAACTCAAAGTCGAATTTTCACCTTTTACATTTTACTTTATAGTATGCAACAATTTAAATTCCTAACTTTTTAATTTTTTACAAATTGATTTTTCCCTTTTTATTCTTTTTCAAATACCGTTTTTATCGCTTTCAGCAAATTGAGTTTGTTTCCGTAATTCAACGTTCCCAATCTATATATCTTTATACATATCCGGCTTATGGCTATCGTCGTAACAACAAGTATAGCTATACTTAAACCCAGCTCCCACCGGCTTACGGCGCTCATTGTAAATCTTGCGAACATTGCCAACGGTGATGAAAACGGTATAAAGGATGCCACTTTCATAATATTGCTCTCCGGATCGGAAATGCTCATCATCGGCAGAATAAAAGCAATGACCACAAGCATAGTCACCGGTGTCATCGTGGAATTTATCTCCTCAAGTTTTGTCACAAGAGACCCTACACCCGCAAACAGGAAATAATACATTGTAGTTCCCAGAATGGCAAGTACAAAGAAAACCAAAACATCAATCGGATTTATGCTGTCTATTATTGCATTCAGCATAGGATTTAAATCTTTTGATATAAAGCTGTTTATTAAAAGTCCTATGCCGGCACTTCCTACCATTACTCCACACTGTACGAACCCCAGGAAAACTCCCGATAAAACTTTTCCCCAAATTAAACTCTTACTTGACACGTTTGTCACCAAAAGCTCCATAGTCCGACTTTCCTTTTCACGGCACACGGTCATGGCAATGCCGCCTCCAAGCATAAGGATAAGGAAGTATAGAAAAAATATTCCCACATATGCAAACGCCACCGAAGCAAGCGGATTTTTACCTATCACATCGATTCCCACTTCGGGTGTAACATTTTCAATCTTCTTGATCTTTGCAATATCCGCCCCCATATTTTTAAATCCTATATTATATTTATAATTTTCTTTGAGCAGCATTGAGATATCATCTTCCGCATTTGCAAATGAGAAGGCATTATCCGCTTTGCGAAAGATCTTTGCCTTTAACGGATCTTCCAAAAGCACGCTTTTCTCAACTTTTTTAGAAGTTACCATATGTTTCAGCTCTTTTACGCTGTCTGCATTTAAGACCTTATATCTCTTTTTTAAAAGTTCCGGAAGTTCTTTATTTACATCTCCCTTTACATATAATGCAATCTTTTGTTTGCTGCCGCTCTCCGTACTTTCGCTTCCGCCCGTTCCGTTGCCGCCGTGACCGCTTCCGCCTATGTTCATCGCATCAAGAATCATAGGAACGAAAGTCAATCCGAGACATATGATGAAAACAATTATAAGCGATGCTATAAAACTTTTCTGTTTAAATTTTGATGCGGTCTCAAACTTGAATATTTCTTTAAACTGCTTCATCTTCTACCTCCTCATCAAGTTCTATAAATATCTCTTCCAAACTCGGACGATAAGGAGTGAAACTTTTTACTGTACACCCTTTTTCGATCAAATATTTAAGTATTTCGTTTGAATTTCTTTCATTTTTTATCTGCAAGATTATTCCGGTTCTGTCGCCAAGAACATCTTCCACCGCATCACATCGCTTGAGAAGTTCTCTTGCCGGCTCTTTTTCCAAATCTATGTTTATTCTAAGCTTGTTTTTTCCCAACTTGGCTTTAAGCTCATTAAGATTTTCACTCAATATTATTTTTCCTTTTTTTATAAAGCACACATCATCACAAAATTCTTCTACGTAACTCATCTGATGGCTTGAGAATATAACAATTTTTCCTCGCTCTATAAACTCTCTGATTATATCTTTCAAAATTTTAGAGTTTACAGGATCCAAACCGCTGAAAGGTTCGTCAAAAACCAATATTTCCGGATCATTTATAACTGCCTGTATTATTTGTATCTTCTGTTGGTTTCCCTTTGAAAGCGTCTCGAGATTTTTACTTGCCCAATCGCTTAAGTCCATCCTCTCAAGCCATGAAACGGCAGCTTTTTTAGCATCGGTCCCTGACATTCCCTTAAGTTTTCCGAAATATGCCAGCTGTTCAAGCACTGCAATCCTCTGATACATTCCTCTTTCTTCCGGCAAATATCCGATTTTCACGGCTTTTCGATCAAGCTCTTTCCCGTCAAGCAGAAATTTGCCGCTATCCGGTTTGAAAACATCCGTCAAAGTTCGTATAGTCGTAGTTTTTCCTGCGCCGTTTCTACCCAAAAATCCCATAGCTTTACCGCTTTGCACTTCAAATGAAACGTCTTTTAAAATATGTCTCCCTGAAAATGATTTATTTATTTTTACAAATTCAAGTTTCATATGCTTTCCTCCCCATGAAATTTAGCATAATAATTTTAACACTTAAAAGTATCTACGTCTATCCGATATGCAACGATTTATAAATTCTTAAGCTTTGCTTATAATATCCGTCTCGCTTTCACAAAATAGTATACTATATTTATCTATTTGAAACATTTTTGCTTACAGGTCGATTTCTTCAAAATACTTTACAGCTCTGCGATATGATAACCATGTACATAACATGAACACGATTATACCGATTGTAAATATGGCGACCTGAGGTATGCTTAAATTTGAAGGCTTGTTTAAGCTTTCTAAGGCGGGAATATGATGCAACATCTCCGCCACGGTTATTATAATAAAACCGACTGCACAGAATATGATAAAAGGTTTCCCAATCTTGTAAGCCGTCTTAAAAAAACCTGCGAGAAAAATGCTGTTAAATGTTGCAAATACAATCATTACATACCCAAGATAAGCTGCATTTGCATTCATCAATTGATTTGTAACATAAGGAGCGGCATTCCCTAAAACTTTCATCCTAATAACAGTTAGTAATATACATAAGATAAAAGCCGTAAATTCGATGAACAAAACAAATAGATATTTAGCTGTAACCACGTTTTGTTTCTTAACCGGCAACATAACCGTGTATGTAATATCATCGTATTCCCGAATCTGCTGGTAAGTATGGAAAATGCCGAGACAAATGAAAAAGGAACCGACAAGAATAGGGTATCTCGGAAGCATTGTCATAGCTGAAAATGCAATAAACCAATAGCTCAAAGGATTCGCCGACAGTTTCATTTCCTTATAAAGAAGTTTTCTCATCACAGATTCACCTCTTCTCTTTCGATATGCACCATAATATCTTCAAGTGTCGGTGCACCGCCTATTTCTTTTGTGTAATAACGGATAAAATCTTCTTTTTTCGTAGATAGAAGCAATTCTCCATTTTTGATGTAGGTTATAGTATCCGCACATTTCTCCAAATCACCGGTAATATGGGTAGAAAATAAAATTGCTACACCTTTTTCAGCAAGTTTCCGGAAAATTTCATTCATTTCATCTCTGGACACCGAATCAAGTCCACTTGTCGGCTCATCCAGAATTAAAAGCTTTGCGTGATGAGAAAGAGCCAAGGTAAGGTAGAATTTCACCTTCATCCCCTCGGAAAGTTCTATAATCTTCTTATTTTCATCAAGCTTAAATGCAGCAAGGTAATGACGATACGCTTCATTATCCCAATTGTCATAAAAAATACGAGTAATACCTACAATATCCCTTAACTTTTTTCTTTTGTAATAATCGGTTCCACCTACTGCATAACCAATTTGCTGTTTGATTTTATCCTCATTATCCGGATAGTCCATTCCAAGAATACAAACTCTACCGGCATCCGGATGTACAAGATTTAGAATAGCTTTAAGCGTCGTTGTCTTTCCTGCACCGTTTCTCCCTATAAATCCCATAACTTCACCGGCCTTAATATGGAAGCTGACAGGTTTCAGTTCAAAAGCCGGATAAATTTTCGTAAGACCGTTTACTTCCAGAATATATCCCATATCATTCATCCTCTTTCTCTTCAAAAGCTGCTTCCATCAAGTGTGCAAATGCTCCCTTCGGCGGTATGGCAATACCTCGTTTTTCATCACCGAGAAGCAAAATCGTATCCCCGGATTTGATATTAAATACTTCCCGTGCCTGTTTCGGTATTACTATCTGACCTTTTTCTCCCACTGTAGCTGTCCATGCATATTTACCTTTTGGTGTCTTCAAGATGATCACCCTCCTCATTGTATGATTTGTATGATTTATATAACTTATTATACTGCATAATCTCAAAAAAACAAGGATAATATCTAAATGGGAACTCGACAATTGAACTCGCAATTCAAAATGACACCATAACAAATTAAAATTTCTTGCATTTTATTTGTAATTATGGTGCTATTCAGAATATACTAGTGATATAATTATTTTATATTTTTAAGAGGGGGGGATATACATGGTATGACTTTCTTTAGTTGGTTATTTCTAAATAATAAACATATAGAAAAGATAGACTTCGGTTTTAACTTACTATTAGCTACAGAAATGCCGTTGTTGGGTTTCTATATTATTTACGGTAAATGGAACCACACAAATATTGTATATATGTATATCATGTTTGCATTCACTATATTAAATGTTTTCTTATTAATAGGAAAATACTTTAATTGTAAAGCAGAAATAAAACATAGAAAACAATTAAAACTATTACAAATCAATAAAATCATAATATTTGTATTAGTTGTTGCGGTTTGTATACCGGAATGTATTTTTATATGTATGATCTTTTAAGCGGAAGGCATTTATAATAGTTATTTTAAACTGCGCAGAACTTTTTATCTTGATTCCGCTCATAAAATCCCACTAGAAATAAATGGTGTTCAACAAAAAGAAACACTTTATGCAATGAGAAGTATAAATTATTAGTATATATTTAACGGAGTATATTTACATGAATATCTTATTTAAAAACATGCTGTATAATCAATCATACACCTCAAAAGCTATTCGGCATTTCTTTGAAATGCTTTGCTCTGTCGTGACATGTATTTTATTCAGTTTTTTTGTTATATTAGATAAGGATGACACTCGATTAAAAATTATATTAATTATATCATTGGCATTGTATTTTCTGTTCTATGTTTTAGCGTTTATTTTGCAAGTATACTTCACAGTAAAAGAGAATCAAGATAGCATAAGGAAAAAAACGTTATACATGTATATACTTCTGAATTGTCTGTTGATGTTTATATTCGCTTTTTTATTTTTAAAAATTTATAAATATACATTTTTACTTATCAATAGCATGTAGATTATCAGATTATCGGACAAAACATCAAGTTATTGCATAATAAAAAATCAAAAGCACCCGCTTTGAACTGACCTCCTTCAATTAGATCCTCGCTCTATCTTTTAGGGGTCAGTTCACTTAAGTGGGTGTTTATTTTATATCCGGCAAAGCATTAAATCCTGTTTCAAGATCTTCATCGGTCGGTATGTAATCGTTCATTTTGCCGTTATTAAAAGCATCGTATGCAGCCAGATCAAAATATCCGGTACCGGTGAGTCCGAAGAGAATAACTTTTTCTTTTCCGCTTTTTTTAGCTTTCAGGGCTTCGTCTATTGCACCTTTTATTGCATGAGCCGATTCCGGAGCCGGTAAAATAGTTTCATATTTTGCAAACAGCTTTGCAGCTTCAAAAACTTTTGTCTGTTCAACGGATTTTGCGATCATATAACCGTCATGGTAAAGTTTTGACAGTATAGGTGACATTCCGTGATATCTGAGACCTCCTGCATGATTTTTAGAAGGTTTGAACTCACAGCCGAGGGTATACATTTTTGCCATAGGCGTTATTTTCCCCGTATCACAGAAATCGTATGAGTATTTTCCTCTTGTAAGCGACGGGCATGAAGCCGGCTCTATCGCAATTATTTCCGGATTATGAGTTCCTTTTATTTTATCCCCCATGAAAGGAGCTATAAGTCCTGCTAAATTTGAACCGCCTCCGGCACAGCCTATTACAACATCAGGATATACTTCGAGTTGTTTAAGAGCGGTCGCCGCCTCAAGACCTATTATAGATTGATGTAAGACTACCTGATTGAGTACGGAACCGAGAACATAACGTGTGTTAGGGGTTTTAAGAGCAGTTTCCACAGCTTCCGAAATAGCAGTCCCGAGGCTGCCGGAATTTTCGGGATCCGCTGAAAGTATTTTTCTTCCTGCATCCGTAGTATTGCTCGGACTGGCTATAACTTTTCCGCCGAAAGTTTCAATTATATTTCTTCTGAAAGGTTTTTGTTCAAAACTTACCTTCACCATATATACCGTCAAATCCATGCCGAAGAATCCGCATGCCATAGAGAGAGCCGTCCCCCACTGTCCGGCACCTGTTTCGGTAGTCAAAGACGTGATGCCCTGTTCTTTTGCATAATAAGCTTGAGCTACAGCGGAGTTGAGTTTATGACTTCCCGAGGTGTTGTTACCTTCGAACTTGTAATATATTTTAGCAGGCGTATCAAGTGCTTTTTCAAGTTCATAAGCTCTACATAGAGGTGAAGGTCTGTACTGCTTATATATTTCAAGGACTTCATCCGGTATATTTATAAAGCGATTTTCGTTGTCAAGTTCCTGCTTTGCAAGTTCGTCACAAAATATCGGGGTCAGCTCTTTTATACTCACGGGTTTCAAAGTTTGAGGATTTATAAGCGGTTCGGGTTTTTCTTTCATATCGGCTCTAAGATTGTACCAAGCTTTCGGCATTTCATTTTCCGTCAAATAAATTCTATACGGATCTTTTTTATCTCTTTTCTCAAACATGTCTTTTCGCTCCTTTTCATAATACTTTTGCAGATAAAACAAGTAAATTTTATTAAGGTTGCAACTTCCTAATATAGTAACAGGTCCTCGATATCCTGTGACGAGATATGTCGACACACCTCAAATACGGACTACAATTATAGGAAACCGGAATTTATTATTCAATAATCAAAAAGACTTTCACACCAGTTTACACTGGGGCGAAAGTCCTACTTCCACGGTACCACCCAATTGGCATTAAAGCCGCTATTCTATGCACCGACATGCACACTTCCTTTTTAACGAGTGAAGTTCCCGTCAGATACTACAGGGAAGTTTTGCAATAAACTGATAAACTGAATATCAAAGTTTACATGTCTTCCGTTCGCTCTGCCCTCATAAGTCCATTCAATTCAATTTAAGCTATTGCAATCCCAGCATCTGCAACTCTCTTGAAGCCTGCATAGAATCTACTTCTCTTAATCACAGGTTTGTATATTCAATCTACGAACAATGCTACTATAAAAAATTTTAACTGTCAATATTTTTTCATTGAATTGTTATTATTTATGAATCGTTACTTGCAAAATCCGCTTCATTAAGGAACAATATCAAATATATGCGGCTAAATATACTTATTTCTAAGATATGACAAAATGCCGAGCATCTCTTCCCTATTAGCCGCATTTTCCTCTTCAAACTGTTCAGTTTCTCTATTAACCGCTTCAAGCAGTTCCGGTGACAGTTCTCTTTTTCCGAACGGGAACAGAACGGTATTCTCTTTTTCCGCATGTCTTTGCAACAGATTCGCATATTCCATAGTATGTCCTATGACGTCCAAAAGAATATCATCCGTCAAATCCGCACCCTCCTTAATCTTAAAAGCGCACTCTTCAATTTGGCTCACGTATAATCTTGCCAGATCATGCTCCACCATCATTCCGTTCTCGATCAATCGCTGTGCCTGTGGACCTAAATGTTCCGTCATAATCCTGAAAAGAATTTTTTCTTCTTTCCCATGATGCTGCTTATCACTGTATCGTCTCACAAAGTCAACCGCTTTCAGGAAATCCTCCGGCTCCACCACTCTTTCGTTCATAGCCTTGATCCCCATGGCACGGAGAACATTTGTAAAATCTACAATGTTGCTGTGCTCCGTTTCTAAAACTTTTATACCGTCCAATTTACTCCTCCGCCTCTAAAAACTTGTTAATGTCCGAAACCAGCTTGTCGGCATCCATACCGTGTACCATACAGGCATCTTCCAGTGATTCAAATCTTGCCGACGGGCAGCCCAGACACCCCATTCCGTTTGCCATAAGGATCTGAACAACTCCCTGACCCATCATTACAGCTTCTCCTACCAATGTATTCTTATTTACTTTTTTACTCATAACATTTCCCTCCTGACAATAATGTACCTCATCTCTTATTACACTATATTTTATATTTAAAATCTACCCTTTTAAATATGATTTGAATCATATTTTTAAAAATTTTTTAGAAAAATAATAAAATCGACATAATCAGTTCGCTGCTGAGTATGTCGATAATTTTTAAAAATCAAACATTCAAGTAAAGAGCTTCTTAAAGCTATATGCTTTTTATGCATTTTCCGATTCAGCCCTTTTTGACTGTTCGTTTATTCTCCATATACCGCATCTCTATTTGAGTTTATCATTTTTTCTGAAAGCCATAAACCAATCCAACGCATAATCGCATCCGTTATTATCTGAGACTCTCTTCTGAGCCTGCTCCATATCAAGAGGTGTAGGTACAAGAACATCATCTCCGTCCTGCCACTCTGCCGGTGTGGAAACATGATTTTTATCCGCTTTTTGTAAAGCGATTATCGTCCTTTTTATCTCTTTGAAATTTCTGCCGGTAGACATAGGATAATACATTATGGTCCTTACTGTCCCTTCAGGATCTATAATAAACACCGCTCTTACAGTCTGTGTATTCGCTGCGTTCGGGTGCAACATCCCATACAACTTTGCGACTTTCATGGACGAATCGGCTATAAGCGGAAATCTCACCTTGCCTTTAGAAAACGGCCCCCATTCAAGTTCTTCAATTCTTCTAAGCCATGCGATATGGCTGGATAATGAATCTATTGAAAGTCCTATCAGCTCTGTGTTGATTTCTTGAAATTCTTTATGCATAGATGCCAACATCATAAACTCTGTCGTACATACAGGTGTAAAATCCGCCGGGTGTGAAAAAAGCATAACCCATTTACCTTTAAAATCTTCCGGAAAATTTATTTTTCCTTCTGTGGTAATAGCTCTGAATTCCGGAGCTTTATCTCCTATCAACGGTAATCTTTCTTTTTCTTCCATGTCATCACCTCAATTCTTAATATGTAATCTGAATATCTGCTATACAGACATACTACAATATATTAAACTTCTTTTCAAGATGTTCATGAAATTTAGTTATTGATAGCAAACCTTTTTATTTTATACGTAGTAGTTTTCTCAAATTCCGCTTCTCTTATCTTAAATCTTTTGACTCTTTTATATCCGGTCATGTTAGCGTTTGCGTTGTCCACTTCACCCTCTATTACATTTCGTATACCGTCCGAAGTCAGATCTCCGTAACTTTCCTTAAGCGCATCGCAGTCGGGGAATATATCGGCATAAATTACGGTATCTCCGCTTTTTTCATCATCAAGCCCCCATACCACAACCTCTTTTATATACGGGCTTTGAAGAAGCGTGAATTCAACCTCTTCAGGAAATATATTTTTGCCGTTCTTTGTTACTATCACGTTTTTTTGTCTTCCCGAAATGTATAGAAACCCGTCTTTATCAAAATAACCTAAATCTCCGGTATAAAGCCATCCGTCTTTCAATACTTTTGAAGTTTCTTCCGGATCATCATAATATCCGAGCATAACCGAATCTCCCTTGCATATTATCTCACCGATACCGTTTTCATCAGGATTGTTTATCCTTACATCAAGTCCCGGCAACGGCAACCCCGCAGATGCCGCTTTTGAATACCTGTCTTTGCTTACTGATATTATCGGAGAATTTTCAGTCATACCATAACCTTGAATCATGTTTATTCCGAATGCATTAAAATCTTCCACTACCTTGGGATTGATAGCTGCCGCTCCTGTTATCATAAGCTTCATTTGACCGCCCATCGCATCCGATATGTCTTTAAAAAACTTTCTCATAGTTTTTATATTTCTCTTTTCAAGACGTTTTGAAATCGCCATGGCTTTTCTGAGTTTTCCCGCTTTACCGCTCTTTTCGGCTTTCTTCCATATTCTGCTGTGCATACTTTCAAATAAAAGCGGAACCCCGACCAACAAGCTGACTTTTGCTTCCTGCATATTTTTTACGACATGTTTAAGCCCTTCACACATCGCTATAGACGCACCTTGGTGAATTCCTGCAAGTATATGACAATTAAATTCGTATGTATGATGCATGGGAAGAACGGAAAGACCCGTAAGCCCTTTGTAACTTACATACATCGAAACATTTTCTATATCCGCAGATATATTTTTATGCGAAAGCATGACACCTTTTGCCATTCCTGTCGTTCCGGAAGTGAAAATGATTGCACACATATCGTCATTATTTATATTCTGCTTTATATACCTTATATCGTTATTTTCTTCTATAAGCATGCGTCCTTTTTCCATAAGTGATGAAAAAGACTTATGCTTTCCGTCGTCTTTCAGGCTGTCCATTCCGATTATATATTCCAGCTCTTCAACACCTGAAACCGCATCCGTAACTTTTTTCCCCTGTTTACTCGAATATATTATGGCCTTTGCTCCCGATCGCCTCAAAAGATTTGTTATTTCCGCCTCGGGAAGCTCTTTATCTATAGGGACAATCACACCTACACCGTTTGTCACCGCAAGGTATGAAACAACCCACTCATACCTGTTCTCTCCGATTAAGGCAATCTTCTCTCCTTCAAGACCTAAAGACAGAAGTGATGTTCCCAAATTATTTATATCGTTCCTGAATCTCCTATAGCTTATTGCTCTATATGCTCCTCCCGGCTTGTCCTTAACTAAAAATGCCGTATCATTCCCGTAGTTTTGAGCAGAGCAGTTCACCAATTCTCTTAAATTTTTTATTCCGAAATTTTCATATAATTCATCTCTAAATTTAATACTGTTCACAGCTTGCGCCTCCGTATCAATTTTCTATCTTTTGAAATCCTGATTTTTCCGTAGGAACAATTTCGCCTCCGGACTTTATGAAAACGGCTTCAACACCCTTTGTTTTCCTGACCAATTCCATACCCTTATCAAAACCTAACAGAAGACAGCTTGTAGAAATCGAGTCTCCGTCTACAGATTTTTCGGAGATTATCGAAACGCCTTCAAGGTCTGTTTTAATAGGCCAACCGGTTCTCGGATCTATTACATGATGATATAAAACACCGTTTTTCTTGAATTGTCTTTCGTAAATTCCCGATGTTACTATAGAATTATCGCTTGATTTAATTACACCTACAATTCCGTCTCCGTGAGAAAACGGCTTTTCAATCCCTACTTTCCAAGGAAATCCCGCTTGCTTTTCTCCTATTGTGACTACATTTCCTCCAAGATTGATAATTGCTCTCTTAACACCTTTTTTTCTGAGCACGTCTGCAACTCTGTCAGCTATATAGCCTTTTGCTATCGCTCCCAAATCTATTTTTGTTTCAGGATCGGTAAGCTGAACTTTTTTCCCTTCTATTTTTATCTTATCATAACCTACATGTGCAAGCCTTTTTGCTATCTCCTGTGCGGACGGTACCTCGGGATTCTCAGATGTAAAATCCCAAAGCTCCGTAACCCCTCCTATCGTAATATCAAAAAGACCGTCGGTTTTCTTGGAGAATTCCAATGATTTTTTTATAAGTTTGAGCGTATCGTCGCCGACCTCAACCGCATTGCCCCCGCTGTTATTTATCTTCCAAACATCGCTGTTTTTAATCGTCTTACTTAAAACTTTTTCATATTTTTTGCAAACTTCTATCCCTTTATCTGCAAGTTTTTGATCATCCGTTCCATATACCGATATGGTGCAAGACGTATTTAAAACAAAATCATTTGCTTCAACTTTGCTGTCGGCATCATTGGTTCCACCGCCTTTACTTCCCTCTTTTTTACCCGTACCGCATCCAACAAGTGATCCGGCAATAAGCATTATACTTAAAATAACTGCTGCCGTTAATCCTAATCTCCTTTTTTCTATCATCGTCTATCCTCCAAAAAATATAAACATTACCGCTTTAAAACGATGGTAAATACCCGTTTGTTCTTTAGCCGAGCTCAATCATATGAAAAGTTTTTTTACCTTTCTTAATTAAAAGTTTTCCGTCTTCGTCAAACAGATCTTTTGTGACATAAAGCTTTTTATCCGATATTTTTGCTCCGTTTATCGATAATCCGCCCTGTTCAATGGTCCTGAAGCCTTCGCCGTTGCTGGGAACAAGCCCCACTCTTTTCATGAGCGACACTACACCGATCCCTTCGCCGTCAAATTCGGAAGCGTCTATAGTTGTTTTAGGTACATTCGACATATCCGCTCCGCCTGCAAATAACGCTCTTGCAGCATCTTGTGCCCGGTGTGCTTTTTCTTCTCCGTGAACAAGTTTGGTAACCTCAAAAGCCAAAACCTCTTTTGCCCTGTTAATTTCCGCCCCTTCTAATGCGGCAAGCCTTTCAACTTCCTGCATCGGCAAAAAAGTAAGCATCGACAGACATTTATGAACATCGGCATCCTCAACATTTCTCCAATACTGATAAAAATCATATACCGATGTCTTGCGTTCATCAAGCCAAAGAGCACCTTTTTGTGTTTTCCCCATCTTCTTTCCTTCGCTAGTCGTAAGCAATGCAAAAGTCATACCGTATGCCTGCCCGTCAGCCTCGCTTCGCACAAGGTCGATCCCTCCGATTATATTGGACCACTGATCATCTCCGCCAAACTGCATTTTTACGCCATGCTTTTTGTAAAGCTGCAAGAAATCATATGACTGCATGAGCATATAGTTAAATTCCAAAAATGACAGTCCCGTCTCAAGCCTCTGTTTAAAACATTCCGCTCTAAGCATCCTGTTGACGGAAAAATGCCTTCCTATATCCCTTATAAACTCTATATAATTCAAATCCCAAAGCCAGTCGGCGTTATTCACAGCGAAAGCTTTCCCATCCGAAAAATCAATATATTTATCAAACAGGTTCTTAAAGTTATTACAATTATCCATTACAGTTTGTTTTGTCATCATTTGACGCATATCGGTACGTCCTGTCGGATCTCCGATCATACCTGTGCCTCCCCCTATGAGAACATAAGGAATATGCCCGAATTTCTGCATATATATCATAACGATAATCTGCATAAAATGTCCTATATGAAGACAATCCGCCGTAGGATCAAATCCTGTATAAAATTTGACGCTCTCCTTGCCTAACAATGTTCTGATTTCATCTTCATTAGTGGTCTGTTTTATAAATCCTCTTTCCTTTAAAACATCATAAACATTTTTATGTTCACTTATATTATCATTAATAAAATTCATTTTATCCTCCGAAAAAACTATTTCGTTCCGTATAATCTGTCTCCCGCATCGCCAAGCCCCGGAACTATATATTTATTTTCATTCAGGTGGCTGTCTTTTGCTGCAACAAATATATCGACATCCGGATGTGCATTTTGAAGAACTTCAATTCCTTCAGGAGCCGCAATCAGACAAAGGAAGATTATTTTTTTACCGCCTCTCGCTTTTATAAAGTCGATAGCAGCTACTGCCGATCCTCCTGTCGCAAGCATAGGGTCAACGACAAATACTTCTCTTTTATCTATATCCGACGGCAGTTTGCAATAATATTCCACAGGCATATGCGTATCCGGATCTCTATAAAGACCCACATGTCCCACCCTTGCATTGGGAACAAGTGAAAGCATACCGTCGACCATCCCGAGCCCCGCTCTTAAAATAGGTACTATGGCGATATCTTCTCCTTTGAGCATCTTTACCTTGGCTTCCGCAACCGGAGTTTGAACTACAACATCCTTAAGTTCTAAATTCCTGGTCGCTTCAAAAGTCATAAGGGTCGCAATTTCCGTTGCCAGAGCTCTAAATTCCTTAGTCCCCGTCTCTACGGACCTTAGCAATGCTGTCTTGTGTTGAATTAACGGATGATCAAATACATATACTTTACTCATTCTTCTATCCTCCATAAATACCTTTTTATATAATTAATCGCTTTCGCAAAAATACCTGCTACATTGAATCCAGCATATCAGTTCTTCTTTTATGCCTGTCTCCCAGGAATTCGGCGTTGAGCCATTCATTTGTTATTTCCAGGGCCTCTTTATTCTTGAGTACTCTCCCTCCGAGTGCAAGCATATTGGCATTGTTATGCTCTTTAGCCAGTCTCGACATCTCAGGACTGGTGCAAAGCGCACATCTGATCCCTTTGATTTTATTGGCCGCAATAGATATCCCTATCCCTGTCCCGCAGCAAACTATTCCACAGTCGGCGTTTCCTGATGCTACGCATTCTGCACACTTCTTCCCATATACAGGATAATCCACCGAATCTTCCGAATAGGTCCCAAGATCATTTACATCATATCCTGCGCTTACAAGTTCGTCTTTTAAAAATTCTTTGAGCTGAAAACCGCCATGATCACTGGCTATCGCTAACTTCATAATCATACCTCTCTTACATTGTATCCCGCCGATTTTAGCATTCTGTTCATAACTGCAAATCCTATTTCATCTTTCTCGTCCAATGCCCCTGCCAAAATCAGGTCCACACCGTCGTCATCCATCTTTCTGAGCTTTGAAAAAAGCTCTCTTGCCGCATTTTTAAAGTCGTTCTCTTCAAATAATATAACACCTACTTTTTCTCCCTGTGATTCCCTTTGTTTTTTTATTTCAGTAATCTCTCTCTCCACATCCGATCTTTTCCCTCGTAAAATAATCATCTGTGCCGAAGGAGCATAGTGTTTATATTTCATCCCCGGAGCTTTAGGATTTACATCGTTTTCACTTTCTCGGTTTTTTATTGATGCTGCCGCATCCATCGCAACCGTTCTCCCTATAACTTTTGAAATCTGCGTTGCGGAAATTATTCCCGGTCTGAGGATCATCGGTTCTTCATTCGTCAAATCTATTATCGTCGACTCTATTCCGACTCGACATTTATCCCCGCATAAAATTATCTTGACCTTACCGCTCATATCATGAATCACATGTTCGGGCTTCGTAGGACTGGGTTTCCCCGAAATGTTCGCACTCGGCGCCGCAATAGGCGTCCCTGATTTTCTTATAAGTTCAACGGCAATATCGTTATCCGGTATTCTCACCGCAACCGTATCAAGTCCTCCTGTCGTTATGAGAGGAACTTTCTCAGATTTTTTCAAGACAGCCGTAAACGGACCCGGCCAAAAAGCTTTTGCCAATTTTTCTAAAACTCCCAAGTCACAATCAGTCACATCCCGTACCATATCCAAATCACAAACATGGAGTATCAACGGATTGTCCGAAGGTCTGCCCTTGGCTTTATAAATATTTGAAACCGCTTCATAATTCAATCCGTCCGCACCTATCCCATATACTGTTTCCGTAGGGAATATTACAAGCTCTCCCGATTTGATCGCCTGAGAGGCCTCATAAATTGCTTTTTCTTTTTCTTTCAGATTAAGTTTTTCTATATCGAAAATTTTAGTATCCATGTTATCCAAATTTGATTTTTATATTTTATACAATGAAGCCATATTAAAATATCAGAAATTTTTCATTTTCTCCGCTTGTGCACCGGTAATAAGAGCATCTATTATCTCATCCATTTCTCCATCTAAAAAAGTATCCAATTTATATATAGTCATACCTATTCTATGGTCGGAAACTCTTCCCTGAGGGAAATTATATGTCCTTATTCTTTCACTTCTATCGCCTGAGCCTACTTGATTTTTTCTCGCTTCGGAAATTTCCCGGTTCTGTTCCCGGATTTTCAAATCATAAAGTCTCGCTCTGAGAACTTTAAACGCTTTTTCTTTATTTTTCAGCTGGGATTTTTCATCCTGACATGTAACCACCAGTCCGGTCGGAACGTGTGTGAGCCTTACCGCAGAATCCGTAGTATTTACACACTGTCCCCCGTTGCCTGACGCTCTATAGACATCGACTCTGACATCATTGGGATTAAGGTCCACTTCAACATCATCAATTTCCGGAAGTACCGCTACCGTTGCCGCCGAAGTATGTATTCTTCCGCTTGATTCCGTTTCCGGAACTCTCTGAACTCTATGTACTCCACTCTCATATTTCAATCGGGAATAGGCCCCTTTTCCCTTTATCATTATAACAGCCTCTTTTATTCCGCCTATACCTGTATCATTTACATCTATAAGCTCTACTTTCCAACGCCTTCTTTCGGCATATCTCATATACATTCTGAGCAAATCCGAACCGAAAAGAGCCGCTTCCTCTCCGCCGGTTCCCGCCCTGACTTCGAGTATAACATTTTTTTCATCGTTGGGATCTTTCGGCAACAATAAAATTTTAAGCTCTTCCGAAAGTTTTTCTATTTTATCTTCCAGATCTGAAATCTCCATCTTGGCCAGCTCTTTTATTTCATCATCAAGCCCTCCCTCTGAAAGCATATCCTTTGCACCGGTAAGATCTTCCTCCGCCTTTTTATACTCTTTATATTTATTTACTATAGGCTCCATTTCACCCATTTCTTTCATATGTTTTTGCCAAACAGGCTGATCCGCTATTATCTCCGGATCCGAAACCTTGTCGCTCAGCTCTTTATATTTCTCTTGTATAAAATCAAGTTTGTTAAGCATAATTTCCACCTTTTATCTATTGCAACCATTTTCCACCGCTCGCTATATTTTATCATAGATTACATTGGAAGAAAAGCAACGCAATTCCCCGTATAATAAAAATACTGGAAATATATTATTTCCAGTTGCTTATGACTACTCCATATTGAACTTTTTCTTAAATTTCTCAACACGTCCGCCACGATTTATAAATTTCTGCTGACCTGTAAAAAATGGATGACAAGCGGAGCAAACATCTAACCTTATTTCATCTTTAGTAGATTTTGTCATGAAGCTGTTTCCGCATGCACAAGTCACCTTGCAATCCTTATATTCAGGATGTATCTCTTTCTTCATAATGTCCACCTCTTTCTATTACACGGTAATATTCGTATAACGGCTAATATTTTAGCACATAAAAACATATATATCAAGGGTTTTAATGATATATATGTTTGGCAAATTATGTTAACTCGTAAACCCTATCCCTACTGACTTTAAAAGTGATAACTCCAATGTCAAAAAGTCAAACCATGAATCATTATTAAATGATTCATGGTTTTTTATATTATTTGATTTAATTACCTGTTTTTACTTCAATTTTATCGGACAAACCTCCTTTTTCCTGCAGTGCTTTTTTAAATTCGGCAAGTTTATCAGGTGTCAACAACGGAACTGAAAAAACTGTTATCTCGGATTTTGCATGGATTCCCTCAAATGCGTTAGGTTCTTCATCCACCTCCGTCCAGTCCGGGGAAAGCACCTTTGTGGCATCTACAAATTCAGGGATGGTTTCCGAATTAAATTTTATCACAATTCCGATATCATTTGCTTCGTCATAAAAACTGCAGTTTTTAAATGCCGCATAACCGATCTTTGTAACGTTTTTCGGAATATCTATCTGTTTCAAATTTTTTCTTGATTCAAATGCCGCTCTTCCTATTTTAGTCAGAGAATCCGGCAGCGTTACTTTTTCCAGCTTCCTTGTAAATATAAAGCAATTCGCGCCAATTTCTTTTACCGGTTTACCTGCATACTCTGCCGGAACGTTGACCTCTTTAACATTTTCATCCATACATCTATGCAAAACCATATATCCGTCAGGATTAAAAATCCATCTGAAAGATGACGGTGAGTCTGATTTTCTTGCAATTTCTATGATTTCAGCGGCTTTCGCATTTTGCAATACCTTGCCGTATTCAAACAAATCCGCCGTGTCGGGAATTATTATTCTTGCAGTTTTATTTGAAGGCATTTTTGATATATTCATTGAATTATTTCCGAATACAGGGATCTCATTTCCCAACAATTCCACCTTGTTCAGTTTCCCTGTGCTTGCAAAGGCACGCTCTCTGACATTTTTGACTGATGCCGGGAGTGTCACCGACTCAAGTTTATCACAGGAATAAAATGCCTCCATCCCGATAATTTCTATACCCTCTTCTAATACAAGCGTCTTTATCTTTTTATTTTTAAAGAAAACTTTATCACCTATTTTCCTGACCTGTTTTCCGTCATGCATCGCCGGTATTACTACATTTTCATCTTCCTTATTGTATGCGATCAAAGTAAGTGTACCGTCAGCTTCCGTTCTAAACACCATCTCCTGAGGGGTTACGGCTTCACCTTTGCGTACTATTTGTACACCGTCAGGCAATCCTGCATCTTTGAACGCTGTTCTGTAAGCCGCCACATCTCCATTTTCAGGGATCTCAATCACTGTCTTTGAACTGATTTCCGAAAACGTTTGATTCTTTGTCAATTTAGCCGGAGGATTCTTTGTTGCAAAAGTTATCTTTTTCAGGTTCTCACAACCTCTTACTATATCCCACTCCAACTCATTAACACTTGCCGGCAAATCTATTTGCTCCAATTTTTTACAGCCGTTAAATGCTTTTTCTTCAATTTTTTTAACGCCTTCGGGAACTGTAATTTTCCCTTTAAGACCCTTACAATTTGCAAAGCAATGCTGTCCTATGGTTTCAAGTTTGATCCCGGCTTCAAAAGAAATACTTTCAACATCATTTCTATCCTGGAACGTTCCCCAACCGAAACCTACTACTTCTCTTCCGTTTATCTCTTTAGGAACGGTAACCGCTTTGTCATTACCTTCATATCTGTTAAGAAGCAAGTTCCCGTTATTTGTTATATCTGCCGAAAATCCTTTGCCTTTAATTGTATTTCCTGCAACAAATTTTGCACGTAATTCTGAAGTCGCAGCGTTGAATGAAACACTCCCAACCTTTGCATTTCCTACTTTAAAGAAATCTGAAGACAAATTATTTAACGTATACCCCGCCTTAGGTGTCAATTTTATGACTGCCACATATTCTTTGAGGGGTTGGAAATGAGTATCGGTCGTTTCCCATTTTCCTTTACCGCTAACTTCCGCCGTTGTATATTCCGTACTTAGCTTAATATCGGAAACCGCTATGTCTGCCGCCGGCAAACCCTCAAGAACTATCCTGTCATGCTCGGGATTTTTCAGGGTACTTCCGCCCGAAGATCCTCCGCCGGAACCGCCACCGGAACCTGAACTGCCCGGAGAAACGTTAGGTTTTGTCTTATCATCGGCGGGATTATTTCCCGTTATAGGCGGTATGCTCTTATTTGTTTCAACAGTTCCCGCCATATCCATAAGTGTCGCCAACTCCGCACGACTTAACCCTTTGCCCATGCCAAATGTTCCGTCGGAATATCCTTTTATTATCCCTGCACCGGCTAATTTTGAAATCGCTTCTTTTGCATATGAATTACCGACATCTGTAAAATTTTTTTCGCTTACACCGCTAAAATTAAACTTTGTCCTCATATATTTATATAATATATTCACAAATTCATCACGCGAAATATTCTTTGTCGGCTTGAATGTACCGTCAGGATATCCTGAAAGGATTTTCATGTCTGTCAGGTTGGCAACCGCACCTTCGCTCCATCTTCCCTTAACATCTTCAAATATACTCTTTTTACTGTTATCTCCTTTGATATATGCATTCAGAACGGCACAAACCTCTTCTCTTGTCGATAGCTTATCAGGTTTAAACGTATTATCCTCATAGCCTTTCATAATATTTTGCCGTATCATTTTATCAATACTGCCGAATGCCCAATGTCCTGCAATATCTCCAGGTGCGGCACTTGCAAAATTCGTCGGTATCATTGTTATAACAAGCGCAATCACCGTCAAAACAGCCAATCCTTTTTTCTTCATAAAAAACAAAACTCTCCTTTCATAGCAACCATAATAACATTTTTAATATATCTGTTTTTTATCTCGTTAGTTATATCTAACTAATAGAAATTATAAAGCCTCATATTGCTTTTGTCAAACTTATCTGCCGCTTTTAGGCTTGAGATCTCTTTCTATTTTTAAGTCTCCTATTAGTTGTATACAAACTGTCGAACGGATGATGAGGTCCACTTTAGCAAGCCGTTTTAATTTAAAAAGCGGTGAGCCTAAATGGTCGCCGCTTCTATTATTCTGTCCCTTTCCGATAAGTCTTTTATTACTTTTATATCTTTGTAATGTTCCGTTTCTTCCAACAATCTCGGAACGGACTCTCCTTGATCGTATCCTATTTCAAGAAACAGCATTCCTTTTTTATCCAAAAATCTCCATGCATTTTCTGCAATAGTCCTATAGTAATCCAAGCCGTCAGGTCCGCCGTCTAATGCCGAAACAGGCTCAAACTCTCCAACTTCTCTGTCTAATTTTTGTATTTCCCGTGTTGCAATGTATGGCGGATTTGAAACTATCACATCGAAGGTCCTCTTTCCTTTACCGTTTCTTTTGACTTTAAAGGGCGCAAACATATTCCCCTCAAGAAGTTTTATTCGCTTTTGCAGACTTTGTGATTCTATATTTTTTTCAGCAACATCAAGTGCCGCACCGCTTATATCCACCGCAACAATATTACTCTTGGGTAAATCTCTTGCAAGCTTGACCGCTATAGCTCCGCTTCCCGTACACATATCCAAAATATCAATGCTGCCGAGGCCTTTTCTTTCGGTTTCAAGCCTTTTCAACATATGTTCAACCAATGTTTCCGTTTCCGGTCGCGGAATCAAAACTCTTTCATCTACATATAATTCAAGCCCCATAAAATTTTGCTTGTTGGTTATATATTGCAGAGGTTTTCCGCTCGCTCTTTCATCAACAGTGTTAAGATATCCCTCACATCTCTTATCATCCAGTTCATCTCCCATGTGCAGAAATAAAAATGCTTTGTCCACCTGCAAAAAATCTTCAAGCAATATTTCACTGTCTTGCTTGGCTCTGTCAATCCCGCCGAAATCCAGTCTGTTTTCCGCCAATTTAAGGAGTTCTTTAATCTTCATTCGTTTCAACCTCCGGCAAAACAGGTTTTCCGTCCAATCCGACCTGACCCTCATATTCCGGTTCCTCTCTCGGTACCAATACGGCTTTTACCGCTGCAATTGCAACCTCAAGCTGCTTGTTGTCCGGAGTTTTTGTCGTTATCTTCTGAAGCAAAAGTCCGGGAATGCTCAAAATTTTAACAAGCAGGCTGTCACTTTTTCCGGCATACCTCAATATCTCATAACTTATTCCCGCGATCAGCGGAACGAGAAGTAATCTGGATATTATACGAAGCAGCAGATTGGGCCACCCCAACAATGAAAACAAAAGCAAACTTATAACCATAACAAACATAAGAAAACTTGTTCCGCATCTGGGATGAAGTGTTTCGAAAAACTGACAGTTTTCGGGTGTAAGCTCTTTATTGTTCTCAAAGGCATGAATGCATTTATGCTCCGCTCCATGATACTGAAAAACTTCTTTTATATCTTTCATCAATGAAATCACAGCTATATATACTATAAACATCAGCAATCTCAATATACCTTCTATTAAATTCAGAATGATACTGTTGTTTGTAAAATTTTTGCACAAAGCAACAACTGCAGTAGGCAATATTATAAATACTCCTACCGAAAATACTATCGCAATGATCACAGAAAAATATAACATCAAATTCCAAAGAAATTTGCTTCCGAATTTTTCTGTGATCCACGCCGAAAACTTCCCGTCAACAGGCTCTTCTTCCATGTCATCCTCAAGGATCTGAGCGGAATACATAAGTGTAGAAGTCCCCATAACCAGTGAATCCACAAATACGAATATTCCTCTTATAAGCGGTATTTTGAACAAAGATCCGTGCTTTTTTAAAATTTGAGTTTTCATATGAAGAGTGCCGTCCTTTTTTCTCAAGACCACAGCAGTCCTATCTTCTCCCCTCATCATTATTCCGCTCATTACCGCTTGACCGCCTATCCTTGTAGGGCAGGCATTCTTTATAAAAATTTTACTGAAATCCATGTTAATCCTCTAATCCTATCTTTTTTATAAGCTCTATAAAGTCCGCATTGGTTCTTGTGTGCACTACATTTTGTAATATTTTTTCCGTAGCTTCCTGCGTCCCTATATTGGCCATGGCTTTTCTCATAAGCCAAACCGCTCCCAATTCCTCCTGATCCAGAAGCAAATCTTCTCTTCTGGTTCCCGATTTATTTAAATTGATTGCAGGAAAAATCCTCATTTCGGATAACTTTCTATCCAAATGAAGTTCCATATTTCCCGTCCCCTTAAATTCTTCAAATATCATATCATCCATACGGCTTCCGGTCTCTACAAGTGCTGTTGCAAGTATCGTAACGCTTCCACCCTCTTCAAGTTTCCTCGCCGCTCCGAAAAGCTTCTTCGGTTTGTGTAATGCGGCAGGATCAAGTCCTCCCGAAAGAGTCCTTCCCGACGGAGGGATAACTAAATTATATGCTCTTGCCAACCTTGTTATGCTGTCCATCAAAATCACTATATCTTTTTTCTGTTCGGCAAATCTTTGTGCCCTCGCAAGAACCATCTCCGCAACCTTTATATGATGCTGCGGCAACTCGTCAAACGTCGAATAAATCACGTTCCCCTTAATTGAACGCTGCATATCCACAACTTCTTCAGGTCTTTCATCTATCAATAAAACTATGAGCTCAATATCCGGATAATTTTTTTCTATCGCATTTGCAATTTTCTTTAAAAGTACTGTTTTTCCCGCCTTGGGCGGTGCTACAATAAGTCCTCTTTGCCCTTTTCCTATCGGGGCTACAAGATCTATACACCTCGTAGCTATATCGTTGCTTTCATTTTCCAATGATATGCGCTCAAAAGGGAAAAGAGGAGTAAGCAAATCAAAATCTTTTCTTTTCAGGGCTTCCTGAGGACTGTCACCGTTTACGGATTTCACAAAAAGCAATGCTCCGAACCTTTCTCCGTCATTTGGTTTTCTCGATATTCCTAAAATTTTATCTCCCGTCTTAAGATTAAATCTTCTTATTTGAGTAGGCGACACATAAATATCCTTCTCGCTGGTAAGAAAATTATCAAATCTCAAAAATCCGAAGCCTCCGTCAACGATTTCCAAAATCCCTTCAACTTCCGGTCGATCCTCTTTATTCTCGCTCCTGTCTTTATTTTCGACCCTGCTGTTGATGATCTTTTTATCGCTGCTGCCGATATCCCGTACTGTGCTTTCTTCTCTTATGTCCGCATTCATATCCTGTTTTGTCAACGCTTCAATCAACTCCGCTTTTTTCAGCTTTTCAGGAGCCTCTATTCCTTTTTCTTTGGCTAAAGCTCGTAACTCCGCTACTTTAAGACCCTTTATCTCACTGTTTTCCATATCGCTCCCCTCATCTTTCAAAATTCAACTTTGTAGGTCTTGCGTATTCCGGTTTTTTATCCAAGTTATGAGTTGCTTCTATAAATCTCACCGTTCCCGTCGCTCCTCTCATAACTACGGTATGTGTTTTAACAAAATTATTGGATAAATATCTTACCCCCTTTAAAAGATCTCCGTCTGATACTCCCGTAGCTATGAACAGTACCTCTTCGCTTCTGCAAAGATCCTCAAGTCTCAATATTTTGTTGAAATCATCATCCGGATTATTTTTTATATCATCGGGATTCACAGCATGAAGCCTGCCCTGTAAATTCCCTCCGAGACATTTCATCGCAACAGCGGCAAGCACCCCTTCCGGAGCTCCTCCGATACCTACAAGAACATCCACTCCGCTGTCATCTATACATGTAGCTATAGCCTGACCTACATCTCCGTCCCTGAAAAGTTTTATCCTGCACCCGAGCTCCCTGCACTCTTTTATATACTTTTCATGCCTATCCCTCTCCTGTATTGTAACCGTTAAATCTTCTATATTCTTTTCGAGAGCTTTTGCAATATTTATCAAATTTTCTTTAAGCGGCTTGGAAAGATCTATGACATCTTTTGCTTTAGGTCCTACAGCTATTTTTTCCATATAAAAGACTCTTGTTTTTAAAAGCGCTCCTCTCGGCGCAACCGCAATGACACTTATCGCATTTGAAAGGCCTTTAGCTGTAGAGGTCGTTCCGTCTAAAGGATCTACTGCGATATCGACTGCAACCGCACTGTCAGCGGCATTACCTATATGTTCGCCCATATAAAGCATCGGTGCTTCATCTTTTTCACCTTCACCTATGACCACAATGCCGTCAATGTCAACAAAATCGAACATTTTTCTCATTCCGTTGACCGCTGCCTGATCTGCCGCATTTTTGTCTCCTCTCCCCAACCACTTGGAGCTTTCAATTGCCGCAAGTTCAGTAACTCTGGCTAAACTTAGTCCTAAATTTCTATTGATAAAATCCATCATGTACCCTCCCGGAAATTTAAAAGATAACACCGAGCGGATATTTTATTTCATCCGCCCGATATAAATTAGACTTGAATTGATTGAAACATAAATATTATTATTTAACTTGACTGTCATTTTTTATAGATACCAATGTTTATTGCCTTGTTTCTTGCTGACCGCTTTTGGCTTTCCCATCTTCGTTTTCAGTGTTTTTATCATCTTTTATGCCGTAAATTTCTTTTATCATCTCTTCTATTTTATCATTATCCGGTGTCCAGTACCATGGTGCTTTTGTAGGCGGTATCCCCGGAAGCAGGTGCGTCGTCATTTCACCTTCTTTCATTTTCCCGGCTTTGAGTGCCAAATCCATAGCCACTCCTATAGTCATATCCGTATCAAGGGTTTTTAAAGCTATCTTCATCACTTTAGGCAGTTTAAACCCTATCGCTTTATCAAGCGCCGCTTTTATAAATTCCTGCTGTGCCTTTATCCTTCCTATATCTCCATCCGAATATCCTTTTCTGTATCTAAGATAGCCCACAGCCTGCTTTCCGTTTAAAACCTGCTCCCCGGCAGGAAGGTCTATAACAAGCGGCGGTTTATCTTTAGGGTCCCTATATTTCATAGGTGCCGGGAGATTTACCGGAACGCCGTCTATCGCATCTACCACTTCTTCTATCGTCTTAAAATCTACAACTGCATAATAATTTATAGGCATTCCCATTAAAATATCATTTACCGCCTTGGCTGTGTTAAGCGGATTCCCCTTATAAGCGGCATTTATTTTTCTCTCAGCCGGAGAATCAAAACCGTCTCTGTGATATTCAGTATCTCTAGGAATGGAAATAACATCTATGTGATCTTTTTTTCTGTCATAACTCATAAGCATTATGGTATCCGTAAGATTGCTATTAACGCCTAAAATCAGTACATTCAACTTATCCGATTTTTTATAAGCATCATAAAACTTGCTATCTTTTGACGCTATCGTAGGAAGCTCCTCTTCCAATATTGCCTTAGGCTTCGCTACTATTTTCTTTTGTTTTAAATGTTGCACCCCAAAATAACCGGCAGCAATCAAAACTGCAATAATAATCAACGCTATTATCGCTTTTTTTCCCGCCGACTTTTTTTTCCTTTTTTTTGCCATTATCTTTCCTCCCCAAATGTTACTTTTTCTCTTTCGTTTCAGAAGCGTAAATTTCTTTCAACATTTCCTGTATTTTAGGTTGATCCGGCGTCCAGTACCACGGTGATTTTGTAGGCGGTATCCCGGGCAAAAGATAAGTTTTAACATTTGCATTATCAAGCTTTATCGCTTTTGTTGCAAGTTTTATTCCTATCCTTAAACTCAAGTCCGAGTCCACATTTTCAATAAATGTTTTCATAACCTTAGGCAGTTTAGGCCCTATCGCTTTATCAACAGCGGCTTTAAGAAATGCCTGATGTGTCTGAATTCTTCCTATATCCCCCTGAGGATACCCCTGTCCGCCTCTCATGTTCGTTTTCCTGAATCTTAAAAATTTTATCGCCTCTTTTCCCGAAAGAGTTCTTTCTCCTGCAGGTATGTCGATTATTAAAGGCGGTTTATCATAAACATCCCTATACTTCATATGAAACGGAACATTTACTTTTACGCCTCCCATCGCATCAACAACCTTTTCTACCCCTTTATAATCAACAACTACGTAGTAGTTGATAGGTATACCTTCCAAAGTCTTACTCACAGCCTTCGCCGTTCCCAAAACTCCCTCTTGGCTATAGATAGAGTTTATCTTAAGTGAAGCCCCTGATTTCCCGGGTCTTTCATAATATGTATCCCTCGGTATGGATATTATATCAACTTTCTGATTTTCCGTATCATAGCTCGCCAACATAAGCGTATCCGTCATATTGTCATTTATTCCCATAACAAGTACATTTACTCTGTCGCTGTTATTAAACGCTTCAAAAAACGGACTGTTCTCGTTTACCAACGTTCCCATTTCATCCATAAGGTTGGTCTTGCCTCCAAATATCCTGACATCCCCGACTTTATCCAACAAATAATTCAGTGGAATAAATAAAGCCGTAAAGATAATTAAAAACGCAATAAACGGTCTTGCAAATTTATTTTTTTTCTTTCTTCTCTTAGACAAATTATATCCCCCCAAAGTTTATTTTTCCAATGCCTTATCAAGCCATGTTTGAATTGCCTCTTCTCCTTCTTCAAGCAATTTATCTACAAATTCTTCAAACTGTCTATCCCCGCTCTCCGATTTGAACAGGCGCATAAGCTCTTTAGACTCCTGTATATAATCATATCTGTAAATTCCGGGATTCGACGTCTCCGACAAATATTCGGCATTAAAACTTATGTCTTTTATAGTTTCATTATAATATGAATCATCAACAAATTTTATATCCACATCCGCATATGGAATAAGCCCCGTTACCCTTATTATATTCTCTGTAAGTTCCTTTAAATTGATCGCCGCCGACATATTCAGACAAAAAATTTCTCCACCGTCGGCAATTCTTCCAGTGTCAATAATCAATTTTACAGCATCGTCAATGGTAATAAAATGTGCCATCATATCCCCTGCGGGACAGAAAACCTCCTTGCCGTTTTCAATTTGCCTCATTATATCTCCTAAAAATCCGCTTCCGGGATCAAGAACATGTCCGAAGCAGACAACCGAAAATTTCGTATCCGAGATCAAACTGTATTCCTGGGCCGTCAGCTGAGCGATTCTCTCCGTTTTATGAACGTTATCCCGATATCCGAAACTTCTGATATCTGAAAGCATTATAAATCTCTCCACGCTGTTTTTATGCGATAATGCCATCATTGACTCCACACTCTTAACATTAACCAAAAGCGATTGTCTCGCATTGATTTTTACAATATTACTGTCAGTGACAGCGGCGGCATAATACACGACATGCGGCTTATATTTTTCAAATATTTCCTGTGCTTCTTTTTCTCTTGAAGCATTGCAGAGTATTACTTCAATTTCCACTTTGCTTTCATGTGCATTTATAAAGTTCGGCAATTCCTCCAAAGCTTTGTTGTTTATGTCCATTAAAAGCAGCTTCCTAGGATTAAGTCGAATAATTTCCTGTGCAAGTTTTTTTCCTATTACCCCGGCAGCACCCACTATCAGGATAATCTTTCCCTCTATATATGATGCCTGAAGTCTTTGATCCGATTTTATCGGAGATCGATTTAAAAGTTTGTTAACATCCGGATGTGCAATTCTACACCTGTTTTTGCTATAGATAAGATCCTCAAGTCCTGACAGGATAACTGTTTTACACCCGGTTTTCCCACATTCTTCAGCTATTTCCGCCCGCCTTTCATCCGTCATATCCGGAATGATTATAAAGATCTCATCAACCCTGTACCTTCTTACAAGTTGTTTTATCCTATTAGTCCCCCCTGCAACTTTCACACCGCAAAAACTCAAACCGTGCTTTGATGTATCATCATCCACCGCAACTACGACGTGCTTGTCAAGCAACCGGTTTCTGTTTATCTCCAATATAAGTCCTGCACCTTCTCTGCCGGTTCCGACTACCATAACTCGTGGCTGGATATTTTCTTTCTGTCTTATTTCATATATGCTTTTAACAGCTTCTTTGCCTAAAACGAGAAATGCTTTCTGTGTGATCCGCACCACGCAAATAAGTGCAAGTGCGACAAAAAATGCAATGGCATATACGCTTCCCGGGATCAATTCTCCCTTTGCTTTCATTAACAAGGAACTCAATATCGATCCTGAAGTCAATCCGAGAATTATTCTCGTCAAATCTTCCACCTGCATATATTTCAAATATATGGAGTACCCCTTGAATATCGCTATTCCCAGGCAAGAAAAAAACGTTATGAGCAGAAGGTTGCTTTCATAAACATGGAAGAATCCCTGAAATACTTTAGACTCCAAATCAAACTCATATCTCAACAAAAACGCCAAAACATAAGCAACATTTATACATATTATGTCCGTGATTATAAAAATTACTAAACGATAATATTTTTTCATCAAATCTGCTCCCTATTTTTAATTACATGGATTAAATGCCGTTAAACATCTTTTACATTTTTTACGCTTCCCGAACGCACCACTCCCAGCAATGCTATCAATACCCCCGGTAATACTCTGTTATTTTTATAAACTATATATTTATTTGTCCAAAAAGGATGATACTTTTCTTTATACCCTCTAAGTCCCTTAAAATTATATACTTTGTTCCCATAGTCATATACGTAAGAAAGCAATTTATCTATTCCATGAGAATACGGTTTGTTCCCGACATTCGCCATAGGTGCCATCCCTAGATTGAAATATTTATAACCCTGCTCTTTTCCCCAATCGAAAAGAGATATAAATGTGCTGTCCATTACTCCCGCAGGTGAATCACTCCTGAATCTCATAAGATCTATAGATAAAACCTCACTTCCATAGACCGGCAATATCGTTGCAAACGCTTCGATTCTTTCTTCCGATTTAAGAATCGCCACCGGAGCTTTAGATATATATTCCTCATCAAAAAATCCCAAAGAAAAACACATTTCGCTTCTTCCCCCGAGCCATTGGTCTGAAATCACCCTAAGCTCGTTTATAAAATCTTCTCCGAAAGGCGGGGCTACAACCTCAAAAGTCATCCCCGATTTTTCAAATTTATTTCTAATTTGTCTAAGTCCGTGGTTTTTTCTCCCCACATAGCTGAAATCCGCAAGTTTGACCATTGCATCTTCACCGATTTTGAGAAAACTGAACCCTTGGTTGCAATACACTTCCAAATTTTCTCCCGCAATTTCATAAAAACTTACGATCATGTCATGTTCAGTCGCAAAGTCCACAATTTCTTCAATAGCTTCTTCAAAATTTTCTCTGTTCCCTATAGGATCGCCAAGTACGAATATATTGTCTCCTGACGGTCTGTAAAGCATTATTACATCACCTTTTGAATTATAAAACACATTTTTGTCTTTAAGATAAAGCAGATGTGTATATTCATTTCCTCCATACTTTTCAACAAACTCTTTAAACTTTTCGTAATCATCTTCCGTAAGATTTTCCAAAGAGAGTTTGGCGGTTCTTCCAAACAGAATCAGCAGTGAAACCGCTATAACCGTTATAGTAAAGAGAAGAAACTGATATGTCTTTAAATGCCAGTCCGAAGGATCCGCCGGCAAATCCTCAAATTTATGCACATAAAATAAATACACCGCAGGTACGGAAATACAAAGCAATACACTTTCCGCTATATTTTTCAACTCTATCATAAGACTGCTCTTATTGAAATATTTCGCATTATATCCTAATATCGCGGCAAATACCGCCAAACACAAAGCTTCTTCATAATCCATGCCTTTTATTATGCAGCCCAAAGAACCTATAACTAAAAGTCCCATTGTGATACTGTGTATTCTTCCGACTCTTGATGCGATTCCTTTTGAAAAAACTATCAGCATCGCCCCGATGATAAACATTCCCAGTTTTATAGTGAACAGCATGGGTCCCGGAATTACCGAATTCATAATTTGTGCCCTTATATAAATCGCAGGTGAAATAACCGATAATATTACCATCACTCCGCATGCAAAAGTCCCTATAGCCAAAAGAGCGGATACTGTCATATTTTTTATTCCGTCCGGTATACCGTTCCATTTTCTCCCTATCCACTTTCCTACTACGATCAAAACGGAAATGAGCCACGGAATCAGATAGTATGAAAATCTGTATATAAATATACTTAATAATATATTATTGCTGTTGAATCCCACGGCACCGAACAGAGCCAGACACGTAACATCAAATGTTCCCAACCCCGACGGGATAAAGCTTATCAGTCCTATGGTTACCGATACTCCGTATACAAAGAAACACAAAAACAAATTTGCTCTCGGCTCGAACATTTTTATTGCTATGGTAAAGAATATTGCCGCCACAGCCCAATCTACCAATGACGCTATAAACATCTCCGCTTTTTCGGGATATGACATCCTTGCAAGAGGAGTTTGCCTAAAATCAAGCTTTCCGATCTTTATCTTTCCTCCAAAAAAATATATCGGAATATACAGGCACATAACAGCCGGAACTATAATATATTTTAAACTGTGTGACATCAATGCTTCCGGAAGTGCAGTAACAACCAGCGCAAACAAACCTAAAAGATTTGCAAGCCAAACTTTTACACTTATTTCAAACGCTTTTTCATCATCAACTCCTATCGTTCTGTAGAAATTATTTCTGATAGTTCCTCCCGTAAGTCCTCCGAGCCCTACGAAATTATTAAATGCCTGTGAAAGCCATCCTATTGTTATGACGTCAAACCAGCTTGCACTTATTTTTTCATATCTTTTGACCACAATATCGTAAAGACCCGTAGCAAGAAAAGCAAGGACTCCTCCAAGGCATATAACGATCAATTTACTCGTGTTGTACATTTCGAGCAAATGCTTCATTTTACTGAAATCAAGACCGACTATTTCATTTCTTGCAACAATTATAACGCAAATTGCCATAAAAGTATAAAAACATATTTTTATCTTCTTTTTTTTAGACGCCGACAAACTTTTAAACTTTTCAACTATTCCCTTTTTCTCTTCTCCCATGGTTGGAATTCAAACCCCTTTATAAAAAATAATTCAATTAAAATCATTCATTTTTTCATTAGTATATATTGTACCATCACCACATCTATTATACAATAATCTTAACATTAAAATTACTTTACAAATACGGAGGATTCATATAGATGCTCCCATGGGATACAGGGCGATTTTCAATGTTAATATACAATTTAAATTTATGCTACAGTCTTTACCGGAGGATCATGAAATACTATGAATCAAATTTATTCAACTGTCAAAGAAAAGCTTGCCGCATTAAGAAATGAAATGAAAAAAGAGGGTATTGATATCTATGTGATCCCTACTGATGATTATCACGGAAGTGAATATGTATCTTCATATTTTAAAGCAAGAGAATATATGTCCGGATTTACCGGCTCGGCGGGAACGCTGGCAGTATCAAAGGATTCCGCCATACTGTGGGCTGATGGAAGATATTTTATACAGGCGGAAAAAGAACTTTACGGAAGCGAAATAAAATTATATAAAATGGGTGAACCCAAAGTTCCTACGCCGGACGAATATATAAAGTCAAAGATATCCGAAGGTTTGTTGATCGGTTTTGACGGCAGAGTGATTACCGCAAAACAAGGCGCTATGTGGGAAAGCACAGCCTTCGAGAACGGGATATCAATATATGGAGATATCGACTTAATAGACAGAGTTTGGCATGCCAGGCCGCAACTTCCCGACGGGAAAACTTTTTTAATACCGGATAAACTTTCCGGAGAATCTACCGCTTCAAAACTCGAAAGATTGCGCAAAAAAATCAAAGCCGCAGGTGCATCATGCCATCTCACTTCAACTTTGGATGAAATTGCATGGTTATACAATATGCGTGGAAGTGACGTTCTTCACACACCGGTATTTTTAAGTTACACCATAATTTTCGAAAATCACTGCATACTCTATATAGATGAAAATAAATTGGATGAGCCTTGCAGAAAACATCTTAAAAAGAATAACATAAATATACTTCCATATGAACAGATCTATACAGATCTTAAAAATCTTGACAAAAACCACAATGTCCTCATTGATACAAGCCGTATAAACTACAGCATAAAAACTATGATTCCTGATGATCAGAAAACTATAAATTCGCCGAACCCTATACAACTTATGAAGGCTCTTAAAAATGATGTGGAGCAAAAAAACATTCGCAATGCCTATTTAAAAGACGGCATAGCTTGTACTAAATTTATGTTTTGGTTAAAAACGAATGTCGGCAAAATCCCTATGGACGAAATATCCGTAGCCGATTATTTGGAATCTTTAAGGCGAGAGCAGCCGGGATTTATTGACTTAAGTTTCAGCACCATATGTGCTTATAAAGAACACGCAGCCATGATGCATTATTCAGCATCTTTTGAATCCAAATCTCAAATACTGCCCGAACACATGCTTTTAGTAGACTCCGGAGCACACTATGATACGGGGACCACTGATATAACTCGTACATTTGTATTAGGCAATATTTCTTCCGAGTTAAAAACACATTTTACAACTGTTTTGCGCTCCATGATCTCTCTTGCAAAAGCAAAATTTCTTGAAGGTGCCACAGGCGGTAATTTAGATGTTTTAGCAAGAGAACCCATATGGCAACTCGATATCGATTATAAGTGCGGAACGGGACACGGCGTAGGCTATATTTTGAGCGTGCATGAAGGTCCTGCCGCTTTCAGATGGCAAACCGGCAAAGATCAAAGCGCCAATATCCCGTTACAAAGCGGCATGACCCTGACGGATGAGCCCGGAATCTATATTGAAGGTTCTCACGGTATTCGGCTTGAAAATCAACTGTTCGTAAAAAAAGCGGAAAAAACCGTGTTCGGACAATTCATGGATTTTGAAACGGTGACATTGTGCCCAATTGATATAGACGGAATAATACCTGAAATTATGGCACCGGAAGAAAAAGCATTTTTAAATTCCTACCATAAAAATGTATATAAAAAACTTTCTCCGTTTTTATCGGAGGAAGAAAACGAGTGGTTAAAGATTTATACAAGGGAAATATAAAACCTCATATCTTAATTAGCCTATATAAAGGGGGGGCGATAATAATGGATATAAATGCTGTAAAAAAGGCATTTGAAAAAAATCGTTATTCTGTAAGCATTTTTTCAAATGCATCTGAAGCGGCAAAATATCTGGATGAGAAGATAGATAATCATACCGTAGGCTTTGGAGATTCCGCTACCATGCACAAAATGGGGTTATATGATCTTCTGTCCAAACATAATACCGTTCACGATCCGTTCCAAAGCAAAGACAATGATGAATTTCTTGAAATAGCAACACGATGTCTCACTACAGAAATCTTTCTTACTTCTGTAAATGCCGCCTCTGAAAAGGGAGAGATGGTAAACATTGACGGCACCGGCAATAGAGTCGCCGGATCACTTTTTGGACATGAAAAAGTCTATTTTATATTCGGCACAAATAAAATAGCACCTACTTTGGATGATGCAATATGGCGTGCAAGAAATATCGCAGCTCCCCAAAATTCAAAAAAATATAATCTCAGAACACCTTGCGTTATAAGAGGAGATAAATGTTATGATTGTGCAAGTCCCGATCGCATATGCAACACATTAAACATATATTTAAAAAAAATGAACGACATAGACGATGTGGAAATCATAATAATTGATGAAAACCTCGGTTTCTAAATAAACAGGTGTGGGATATTTGAAATCCCACACCTGTTTATTTTCTGAATTCACATCACCGGTTCACAGTACTATATTTCAAAAATCTTCAAATCTTCTTCCACTGTAGATATCCCTGCTATTCCGAAATTTTCAACAAGCACGTTTGTAACATTCGGAGAAAGAAATCCCGGAAGCGTAGGTCCTAAGTGGATGTTTTTAACACCCAGATATAATAATGCCAACAATACAATTACCGCTTTCTGTTCATACCAGGCTATATTATATGAAATCGGCAGATCATTTATATCTTCAAGTCCGAAAACTTCCTTGAGTTTTAATGCAATCAACGCCAAAGAATATGAATCGTTACACTGCCCGGCATCAAGTACACGTGGAATTCCTCCAATATCTCCGAGAGCAAGTTTGTTATATCTGTATTTCGCACAACCTGCGGTCAAAATTACAGTATCTTTAGGAAGTGCTTTTGCAAATTCTTCATAATAGGATCTACCTTTCATTCTTCCGTCGCAACCGCCCATAACAACAAATTTCCTTATAGCTCCCGACTTTACAGCTTCAACAACTTTATCCGCCAACTTAAATACCTGCTCGTGAGCAAATCCTCCTACAATATGACCCGTTTCAATTTCATCCGGGCTGTCGCAAATTTTTGCAAGCTCTATTATTTCCGTAAAATCCTTATTTTCCCCAACATCTCCCGGGATATGTCTGCACCCGGGATATCCCGCCGCTCCGGTAGTAAAGAGCCTGTGCTTATAACTTTCCTTTACAGGGATTATACAATTAGTAGTCATAAGTATCGGTCCTCTGAAACTTTCAAACTCCCGTCCTTGCTGCCACCATGCATTACCGTAGTTTCCCACAAAATTATCATACTTTTTGAAAAACGGATAATAATGTGCAGGGAGCATCTCCGAATGTGTATAAACATCAACACCCGTTCCCTTCGTCTGCTCAAGGAGCATCTCCAAATCTTTGAGGTCATGTCCGGAAATAAGGATTCCCGGATTGTTTCTTACTCCTATAGAAACCTGTGTGATTTCAGGGTCTCCATATGTTCCCCTGTTCGCACTGTCCAAAAGTGCCATGCCTTTAACTCCCGCTTCCCCTGTTTTCAATGTTAATGCCACAAGATCATCAACAGACATATTGTCATCAAGAAGTGCCGCCAAAGCATCCTGTATAAATTCATCCACTTCTTCATCATCTGCAAATAGGACGTTGGCATGCTTGCTGTACGCGGAAAGTCCTTTAACACCATATGTGATAAGTTCTCTCAAACTTCTGATATCCTCATTTTCGGTAGAAAGTACCCCTACGGCCTTTCCTTTATCAGCCCAATAATTCCTGTCTCTATTTAAGTCCAATGCGGCTTCCGGTGCTCCCGAAATATTTACGAGTTCTTGTAGAAGCTTTTCTTTAATATCTATAGTTTTTTCTATCCTTTCATTTATAGCTTCAAGATCAAAGTTGGCATTGGTTATAGTAACGAACAAATTATACGTAACCAGACGGTTTACTTCTTTGGAAACTTCTTTCCCGATATTTCTCAGCTTTGTCGTTACCCATGAAACTCCTTTTGTGTGCCACACCAAAAAATCCTGTGCGACTGCAACTTCCGGCTTTTTACCGCAAACGCCTACCGTGCTGCACCCTTTCCCTCCGGCTGTTTCCTGACACTGATAACAAAACATACTACTCATTTTATACACCTCACAATCTTAAAATATACTGTCGAAGTCAATTTTGCAGACTATTTTCACGCAATCATTTTATATAGCCTTATATAACTTAACGACCCCAATTTTTTTAAT
>CAJPNN010000004.1 GCA_905372035.1 Bacillota bacterium
GTTATAATGAATGCTGAGATTAGGGATAATTCTGCGGCGTTGCCGTGAGGAAGCATTCATTGAAATACATGTTTATCCGTCTGAGGCTACGAAATCAGGCTTTAAATTGAAAAGGAGAGATATATGGGATTGATGGAAAAGATCTTTGGGGATCTTAATAAAAAAGAAGTAAAAAAAGTTGAAAAAATAGTAGATAAAATTGAATTATTGGACCAGGAAATACAGGGGCTTTCGGATGATGAACTAAAAGCAAAAACTCCGGCTTTTAAAGAGAGACTTAAGAACGGAGAGACGCTTGACGACATTTTGCCGGAAGCTTTTGCTGTTTGCAGAGAGGCGGCATGGAGAAGTTTGGGAATGAAACATTTCAGAGTACAGCTTATCGGTGGAGTGGTTCTTCATCAGGGCAGAATTTCCGAAATGAAAACAGGAGAAGGAAAAACTCTCGTGGCGACATTGCCTGTATATTTGAACGCGTTAGAGGGGAAAGGCGTTCATGTTGTTACAGTCAATGACTATTTGGCTAAACGTGATATGGAATGGATGGGAAAGCTGTATACTTTTCTGGGACTTACGATAGGCTGTGTGGTACACGGAATATCCGGTGAAGAGAGGAGAGCGGCATATAATGCCGATATCACATATGGAACAAATAACGAATTCGGTTTTGATTATCTCAGAGACAATATGGTTACATACAAAGAAGAACTTATGCAAAGAGAGCTCAACTATGCCATAGTCGATGAGGTGGACAGTATATTGATAGATGAAGCGAGAACACCGCTGATCATATCGGGGGAAGGCGAAAAATCCACCGAGCTTTACGGAAAAGCCGACAGATTTGTCAGAGGCTTCAGAGTGGAAGAAGACTTCACTATAGATGAAAAAGACAATACGGTTTCACTTACGGAAGCAGGTGTTGAAAAATGCGAAGATTTTTTCGGACTGGAAAATTTTGCGGATCCTGAGAATATGGAAGTCAACCATCATGTCATGCAGGCTTTAAAAGCGAACAACCTGATGAAAAAAGATGTCGATTATATAATTAAAGACGGGGAAATCGTCATAGTTGATGAGTTTACAGGACGTTTGATGTTCGGAAGACGTTATAGCGACGGACTTCATCAGGCGATAGAGGCAAAAGAAGGACTTAAAGTAAGACAGGAGTCGAAGACACTCGCAACGATAACGCTTCAAAATTATTTCAGAATGTATGGAAAACTTGCAGGTATGACAGGTACGGCGAGAACGGAAGAAGAAGAATTCAGAGACATTTATAACATGGACGTTGTTGAAATTCCTACGAACAGAGCAATTGCGAGAATTGATAAAGATGACAGTGTGTATGCGACGGAAAACGGAAAATATAGAGCCATAGCAAAACAGATAGCTGCATGCTATGAAAAGGGACAGCCGGTTTTGGTCGGCACCATTTCGATTGAAAAATCGGAGCTTATCAGCGGACTTCTTAAGAAAAGAGGTATAAAACATAACGTTTTGAATGCAAAGCAGCATGAAAAAGAAGCGGAAATTGTCGCTGAAGCCGGACGTTATGGAGCCGTAACGATAGCTACCAATATGGCGGGAAGAGGTACGGATATTATACTTGGAGGCAATCCGGATTTTGAAGCGAAAAAAGAAATGAGAAAAAGAGGTTTTACCGATACGCAGATTTCACTTATCACAAGTTTTGTGCAGCTTGACGAACCGGAACTGATAGAAGCGAGAACGGAATTCGGCAAACTTCTCAACAAATTTAAAGAAGAGAGAGCTGATGAACAGGAGAAAGTGAAAGAGCTCGGCGGACTTTACATAATAGGTACGGAGAGGCATGAGTCACGAAGAATAGACAATCAGCTCAGAGGACGTGCGGGAAGACAGGGAGATCCCGGAGTCACGCAATTTTTTATATCGCTTGAAGACGAGTTGATGAGACTGTTTGCCGGAGATAGGGTTAAAAACTGGGTGGACAGAATGGGTGTAGGAGAAGATGAGGCTATAGAAGCGGGAATGCTTTCGAGATCCATTGAGAATGCACAGAAAAAAGTTGAAGGCAGGAATTTCTCAATAAGAAAATATGTGTTGCAATATGACAATGTAATGAATAAACAAAGAGAGATAGTCTACAGCGAAAGAAGGAGAGTGCTTGACGGTGAGGATTTGAAAGAGCACGTGTGGTCGATGGCAAAGGAACTTGTTGATGCACATGTAGACAGGACGACGGCAGATTCAAGATATCCGGAAGAATGGGATTTGGCTGAGCTTGAAGAAGCGCTTAACAGAATTTGCTCAACCTTGCCTGAATATGTACTTGATGAGCAAAAGATAAACGGTTTGGATATAGAAACTTTGCGTGAAGATGAGCTTGAAAGATTCTCACAGGCATATGAATTAAAAGAAAAAGAAATCGGAACCGAAAGAATGAGAGAACTTGAGAGAATGTTGCTCTTAAGAATAGTTGACAGCAAGTGGATGGATCATATAGATGCGATGGATCAGCTTAAAAACGGTATCGGTCTCAGATCTTTGGGACAGCAGGATCCTGCTGCGGCATATGCGCATGAAGGGTTTGAGATGTTTGATGAGATGATATCCGGTATAAAAGAAGACATGGTTAAATTCTGCTATAATGTTACGATACAGACAAACACGGAAAGAAAGACCGTAATAGGTAAAGGAAGTGAAAGAAAAGCGGAGTTTGATGCACGCCAGTATGCTGAGGGAAGTCCGGAAAGCGCCGATGTTCCTGAGAGAGAGTTCAAACAGCAGACGGTCATAAGAAGTCAACCGAAGATAGGCAGAAACGAGCCTTGCCCTTGCGGAAGCGGAAAGAAATATAAAAATTGCTGCGGCAGGAATGAGCAATAACGTAGCAAAGACGTTGAGCTTAGCCTTTACACCAAACCGTGATGCAGACAGGTAAAAGCGAGCGTTAATAAAATAAAGATGTAAGTATGAGTTTTACAGTAAACAGGCTGAAATCTAAACAGCAGTGAAAGACAATTATGAAAAAGAGGTATTTATAATGTTGGAAATTGAACAGATAAAGTATAATTTGCCTAAGACGGAAGAAACTATAAAACAGATCGGAGGTTCTCTTTGACAAGGCGGGAATAGAAAACAGAATAGAAGAATTGGAAAATAAAATTCAAGAGGCGGATTTTTGGGACAACCATGAATCGGCACAAAAAATTTTAAAAGAGAAAAAAAGTCTTGAAGACAAACTCGACGAACTGAAATCCCTTGAAGACGGATTGAGCGATATAAATGTCATGATAGAGATGGCGGAAGAAAGTGAAAGTCGGGAATTTTGCAAGGAGATAGAAGAAAGTTTTGATGAATTGAACAAAAAAATAGAGACCGTCAGGATAAAAACCCTTTTAAACGGACCGTATGATGCAAATAATGCTATAATTTCCGTGCATGCGGGCTCAGGAGGGCTTGATGCTCAGGACTGGGCGGAAATGGTAATGCGTATGTATATAAGATGGGGCGAAAAGATGGGTTATAAAGTTAAAATGCTTGATAATCAATATGCGGACGAGGGGGGTATAAAAAGTGCTACTTTATCCGTTGAGGGTGAAAATGCCTACGGATATTTGAAAAATGAGAGAGGTGTGCACAGGATTGTCAGAATCTCACCATACGATTCATCCGGCAGGCGTCATACATCGTTCGCTTCGCTTGATGTCGCTCCGGAAATTGATGAAGATATTGAAGTTGAGATAAATCCTGATGATATAAGAGTTGATACTTTCCGCTCGAGCGGAGCGGGGGGACAGCATGTAAATAAAACGGATTCGGCTATAAGGATTACGCATATTCCTACGAATATAGTGGTAACCTGTCAGAATGAACGCTCGCAACATCAAAACAAAGAAAATGCGATGAGGGTATTAAAGGCGAAGCTTGTCGAGCTTGCAGAAAAAGAACATAAAGATGCAATAGATCAGCTTAAAGGAGATTACAGCCAGATAAGCTGGGGAAGTCAGATACGTTCATATGTATTTCATCCGTATACGATGGTTAAAGATCATCGGACAGGAGCGGAAGTCGGAAATGTTCAAAGAGTAATGGACGGAGATCTGGAAGAGTTCATAAATGCCATGCTTATGGCAGAGAAAAATTAAATATGAAAATATCAAAAATCAGTGTAGTGCTTTCTTAATGTAAAAACCCTCAAAGGGCGGATAAACAATCCGGCTTTTGAGGGTTTTTACATAATACGGAGTACCATTTTTCAGGTGGCGAATGGAGAAACAAAAAATCTGATCAGTATGGTTTACTGCCATAAACGGGATGGAAATTTATGCACTTTTAATTATATTATACAATACGCAATAGACAAAGCAACGGACGAACTTTTAAGTATACAGTATTTTAATTAGTACAAGTTGAAACTTATCGTAGCGGTATGTTATTATCATAGAGTAATTTATGGGGAGTAATATAAGCTGATCCCCAGGAAAGAAGGAGAAGGAAATGCTTGCAGAAACACTTAATAATTTTATCCATAGCACTGGAATCGTAAATCTTGAATATAAGAGTGTTATTATGATTGGTGTTGCTCTATTTTTCTTGTGGCTGGCAATTAAAAAAGGATTTGAACCTTTATTGCTTGTGCCTATTGCTTTCGGGATGCTCCTGTCCAACCTTCCTTTGACGGGGGTATTCGATCCGGGAACTGAGAACAGTGCTCCGGGATTGTTAATGGCATTTTACAGTATAAAATTTATATTGCCGTCTCTGATCTTTATGGGCGTGGGAGCAATGACGGACTTCGGGCCTCTGATTGCAAATCCCAAGTCGCTTTTGCTTGGAGCGGCGGCGCAGTTCGGAATATTTTTTACGTTTATAGGAGCTATCGCTATTTTCGGATTTACTGCACAAGAGGCAAGTGCGGTTGCGATCATAGGCGGAGCGGACGGTCCTACTGCGATATATACCACATCTAAACTTGCACCTCATTTGCTTGGAGCCGTAGCGGTAGCCGCATATTCATATATGGCGCTTGTTCCTGTAATACAGCCGCCTGTCATGAAAGCTCTTACCAGCAAAAAAGAGAGAATGATAAAAATGGATCAGCTTAGAGCAGTATCAAAAAAAGAAAAGATACTTTTTCCCATAATAGTAACATTGGTCGTTTCGTTGCTTCTTCCGGCAGCGGCACCTCTGATCGGTATGCTTATGCTCGGAAATCTGTTCAGAGAAACGGGAAAGACGGACAGACTTTCAGATACTGCGCAAAATGCGCTTATGAATATAGTTACGATACTTTTGGCACTTTCCGTAGGAGCTTCTGCGGTAGGTCCTACTTTCTTAGTGGCAAAGACCATAATGATAGTGGTTTTAGGTATTGTGGCTTTCGTTTTCGGGACTGCGGCCGGAGTACTTTTGGGAAAACTTATGAACGTTTTGTCAGGAGGAAAGATCAATCCTTTGATAGGCTCGGCGGGAGTTTCGGCAGTGCCTATGGCTGCGAGAGTATCACAGATAGTAGGACAGAAAGAGAATCCGTCAAACTTTTTGTTGATGCATGCCATGGGACCAAACGTTGCGGGAGTGATCGGCTCTGCGGTAGCGGCGGGAGTATTGCTCTCGATGTTCGACGGATTTTAATATTTAAAAGTGAGATTAAGTAAACTGACAGCAACGTGAAAATTATCGCCGCTGTCAGTTTTAAAATTTAAGAGCGGGATGCTATGAAGTATATATCTAAGTAAAATTTATTAAAAAATTTTCGAATAACAGAATAACATGTGAACAATATGAAAACTAATAATATAAAAGCGGTTCTGTTTGATTTCGACGGAACTATAATGGACACAAATGAAGTTATAATAAATTCCTGGCAGCATACATTCAGGAGCCTTACAGGAAAAGAAGCTGATGTCAACATGCTCCTCGGAACTTTCGGAGAACCTCTTGAGATCTCAATAGACAAGATGTTGCCTGAATTCTCGAGAGATGATGCGATGCGTATCTACAGGGAATATCAGTACTGCAACTTTAAGGGTTTGATAAGTTTGTTTCCGGGAGTTGTTGAGGTATTAAGAGAACTCAAGGAAAAAGGTATAAAGACTGCGATAGTAACATCAAGGTTGAGACGTACCACCATGGAGGGGATAGAAAAATTTGATTTACATGATTTTTTCGATACGGTTGTTACCATGGAAGATACAAAAAAGCATAAGCCTGATGCGGAACCGGCTTTTGAAGCGCTTAGAAGACTTGACATAGAAGCGGAAAGAGCGATAATGGTCGGAGATTCCAAGTTTGATATAATGTGTGCGCGGAATGCCGGAGTCAAATCGGTACTTGTGGACTGGTCAGTTGCGGCACAAGCCGAAAGCGGAATTGAAAATAAAGCGGATTTTAAAATAAGATCTCTGAAAGAACTGCTGGATTTCGTATAAAAATTATGTGCAGATGTTTAATAGATTTTCAGAGTTACCGGAGCATTGCGGATAAATATCGACTGTTGTTTAACTCAAGGCGGAAAGAAGTAAACTGCCTTGTCCCTTTCTTAAGATCATTATCAACTTTTGTTTGACTCAAGGGCTTGGATTTTATCTTCCAAGGTTTTAACTATATCCCACATTTTGAATAAACAGTTTGAACGTTTGGCTTTTCCGCGTACGATATCCTCGGCCAATGCCTTACAGTTGGGAGCACCGCAGGCCCCGCAGTCCACTCCGGGCAGAGAATCTATGATCCGGTTCATTTCTTCCATCTTTTCCATAGCTTTGTCGATATCAGGATCAAGCTGCATTATAGGCTTGTACTCCAAAGGATACGAACGTAAAAGATATGAGGGAGCATCTATTGAATCTATAGAGGCAAGAAAGTTGTTGCCGTATTTTTCTTTAGCTTCATCTTCGAATTTTTTCATTGCAGCTCTTGAAGAATATACATTTTCTACTGTAAGCGGACCGCCGATACAACCGCCTTCGCAGGCGAGAGCTTCTATGAATGTAAGGTCGGAGAGCTTATCGTTGTCCAGCTGTTCAAATATATTTATAGCACTTTGTATGCCGTCGACAGCTAAAAAATTCACCGTTCCGAGTGCAAGACTTTCACCGGCGGGTTTTGCCCAGCGAATACCCATTATTCCGGAGTTTTCAAGCCCCGATATATCATCCTTTCCAATATTGTTGAGGTTGTTTAATATGTCAACATATATATCGTTTATAGGGATTATGGCATCGACTTCAGAAGATATCTCAGGTATCGGTTCTTTTACCTTTGCAGCCTTAGCTACACAGGGGGTAAGAAAAAATACACCTATGTCGCTTCTTGCCATCTTCGTCGAAAGTGTATCCTTTATCAGCTTTGCTGCAACTTCCATAGGAGATTCAAAAGGAAGAAGATAATCTATAAGGTTCGGAAAGCGTACCTGTATCAGCTTGACTATTGCAGGGCAGGCCGATGATATGAGAGGGTGCTTTTGTTCTTTTGACAATATAAGTTTTTTTGTAGCCTGACTTATAAGCTCCGCAGATTCAGCTTCTTCAACAACCTCATCATAACCCAATTGTTTTATTGCAGTGAGCAGATGATTTCTGCTTTCGGCATTTTTAAACTGCCCGAGCATGGCGGGAGAAACTATAGCGACTTTATATTTAAATAGCTTCATAAGGTCTTTGCTGTCCGTTATGGAACGTTTTGCATGTTGCGGACAGACCTTTATACATTGTCCGCAATCTATACACCTGTCACTTATTATTACCGCTTTACCGTTTCTTATGCGTATCGCTTCTGTAGGGCAATCCTGAACGCAGTGTGTACAGCCGTTACATTTATTAGGATCAAGTATTACCGAATGAAAGCCTTTTGTGTCGGAAAAATTTGTACAATTGTGTTTCTGTTCATCAAGTCTTCCGTTCAGCCGTTGTTTTTCGGATGATAGAGAAACAGCTTTACGATCATTATTACTGTAAGTAGAATTTTTCTCTTTGTCGGTATTGCTGTCTTCGACCGACAAACCCGCACTGTAAAGTTTGCCGCATGCGGTAAACATAGGCTCATCGGTTTCCATAAGGATTATTCCGCGCTGGTCGGCAAGAGTGATCATCTGTTCGGTAGCCGACTTTCCCTGTACAAGAACGATAGCTCCTACATTCATCATTTCAGCTGTCCTTATAACCTGAGGGTTTACGAGACCTGTTATAAGGATGCAACCGTCGGGAGCATCGAGCATGATATTGCTCATGAGGTCGGCGGCAACGGCAAGATGTGTTTCAATAAAACTTCGGTTAACATCACCGGAGACCACGCGAGCTTTTAAAATTTCCTGAATATCTTTCAGTTTCATTATTACGGTACCTGACTTATACTTTCAATTTAGTTGTTGCAATATCCGATTTATACTTTTAATGCGATTGCGGTAATATCCTGATTATATATTCAAGGCGATCGCCGCAGCCGGTGGGCAATACTTTCAATTTGTGATATTTAAGATCATTGTTACGGTAGTTCCGACACCTGCCTGAGTTTCGATTATAAGTTCATCGGTATGTTTTTTCATATTGGGGAGTCCCATACCGGCTCCGAATCCGAGTTGTCTTATAAATTCCGATGCTGTGGAAAAACCTTCCTGCATGGCTAAAGAAAGGTCTTCGATGCCGTTTCCGTGATCTTCAATCACAATTTTTATTCTATCTTTGTCTATATCGACAAATGCATCTCCGCCACCGCCGTGTATAAAGGCATTTATTTCGGCTTCGTACATGGAAATGGCGGCTTTTTTTATAGTGACGGGATTTATTCCCAGCTGCGTCAAGGCTTTTTTTACTTTGCTTGATGCTTCGCCCGCCAGGTCAAAATCGTCTTTATCTATTATATAATGTAAGTACATGTTATAAAATTACCCTTCTGACTGTTATTTCCCTTTGCGGGAGATGACAGTGAAATATATCACCGTAAAATAAATCTGCAAAGCACAGACATATATCTTATAAATCACATCATTTTAATTTGATGATATGGTATAATGATCGCAGACAATCTTTGATCATGCGGTCGTTATACGAGATTGATATACCCGCGGAAATTCGCTCAATTAATAAAAAGAATGGGAGAATGAGCGAATACGCACACGGCGGATTATATCGTGATTTAAAAAAATCACGGTACAATATTTTATCAAACAGATGGGGAAAAAACAAGTAGAATAAGTATATTACAGAAAGCGCCGCTTTGCCGAACCGAGTGCGATGTGTAAGAGGGGGATGTATCGGTCGGCATGGTAATTGTTCTGTTACGGAGAGTGAAAAACATTTATGATTAAAATCTATTTTATGGATGAAAGTAAATATGTTTATGGGGATATGATAGAAAAGATTGAGGCGGAAAAACAAAGTAAAGACCTCAATCGCTACGACCCCGTATATTTTGTGGTTCCCAAACAAGGCAAGATGGTTGCGGAAGACATGATAATGGAAGCATCGGGACATGGAACGGCTGATGTCATAACGGATTTTTCGGGGCTGCTTAATATTTTGATAGAAGATGAGAGAAAATCGGGAACGGACAGGATAAATCAGTACGGGATTTATATGTTGATCTATAAAATAATAAAAGATGCGGCGGACAAACTGGATATATATAATGAAGAAAGCAATCTCACGGCAAATATACCTAAGATATATGAGATGCTTTATGAGTTTAAAAAAAATAATACAGGTTTTGCGGAACTTCTAAACTATTCAAAGGAATTTGAGGACAGAGAGCCTGTATTGTCAAGGAAACTCAAAGATTTGGCATATATATATAACGAGTATGAAAGATTGACGGAAGACAGATTTTGTGACGATGAAGATATAAAAAGGGAGTTTGCGGCGGGGAATCTGAGCATCAAGCCGAATGAAGATAAACTTAATATGATATGGATATTCGGGTATTCCGTTTTGGAGACACTAGATATTGCCGTTGCTGTGAGGCTTTCCTTGTCGGGATTCAACGTAAATTTAATATTGTACGGAAAAGAAAGTGCAGAGGAAAATGATACGGAGCTTTTCGCACCCGTGAAGCGTACAGTCGATATGATTGAAAGATTTTATAAAAACGGTTTTCAAGCATGCACTTCAAGTGCAGTTTTCCGTCAAAATATCGGAACGGGAACGAAAAAAGATTTTACAAGAAACACTGTAGAAGAAGAAATAAAAACAGAGTTTATTGGAAACAATGCCGAAAAAGAAATAGAAAAAGAATTCATAGGGAAATGTCGTTCGGACGCATCGGAAGAAATAAAACATATGGAAAAAAATCTTTTTTCATATGCTCCTAATGTGTACAGGGAAAAAACGGAGAGAATTGAACTGTTTTCATGTGCGGATTTTAGGGGAGAGGCATTGAATATATGTGAGAAGATATTGGAATTTGTCAGAGACGAGGGAATGAAACTTAGTGATATTGCTGTTGTTTGCAGTGAACATGAAGACTATCACAGAATTTTGCAGATGTACCTTGACAGGTATGAACTCGGCAATTTCATCGATAAAAACAGAACCGCTCTTCACAATCCTATCGTGGAATATATAAGCGCCGTGCTGGATGTGGCTGTAGAAGGAAGCAGGCAGCGTGACGTTATAAGGGTATTAAAGACCGGGTTGACGGAGATTGAAGCAAGAGAGTGGGAACGCCTTGAAATTTACAGTATGCAATATAAAATAAACGGAAAGAAATGGTATGAACCTTTTTCCCTCGGGAGATCGGTTTATGATGAGGAAACCTTTTTAGAAATTGAGGAAAGCCGAAGAAAAATTACAGAACTTCTGGCCACTTTTAAAAATAATTTTCACGATGATAAAACTGTCGGAGGCAAAGTTAATATACTTTATAATTTCCTTAAGGACCATGCAAAAATACATACTGAGTCAAAGGAGCTTGCAACAGCATTTGACGAATCGGGAAGATATGAAGAGGCACAGGAGATGCGTCAGATATGGGAGATCGTAATTTCGGTGATGGAGCAGCTTGAGATCATAATAGGATCTGAAGAAATAAGTGATGGAGATTTCAGAGATTTGCTGATTGAAGGATTTAAGCACATAAAGATAGGTATAGTTCCGCCTGCCAAAGATCAGATCATAATAGGTAATCCGGAACGTGTTAAGCTTACTCCTAAAAAGGTAATTTTTATGCCCGGTATGAATGCCTCGGTTTTTCCGAAAGAACCTGAAGACAGCGGTATAATAAGCAATTCGGACAGAGAAAAACTCGTAAATATCGGAGCCGAACAGGTATGGAATGTTTCAAAAGGATTTTCGGAATACAGCAACCTGGCATTTTACGGCATTTTTACAAAAGCGAAGGAACATCTGGTATTCAGTTATTCAAGAGGAGACTCGCAGGGGAAGACTTTAGTGCCGTCTCCCATAATCGGCTCTTTGAAAAGATGTTTTCCGAATTTAAATTTTTTGGAACTCGGAGGAAATTTTATATCTGAAAAAAATAAAATTTCGGGATACAGGAGCATGGAAGAAGGACTTATAAAAAGTTTGACGGAACATATGAGAGGAAGTGAAATATCACAATTCTGGATAAAAATTTTTAGATGGTTTTTAGAAAACAGGCAGGATACCGTAGAGAAGATAGAGAAGGGACTTTTGAGAGAAAAAGAAAGCAGGCTTTCCGGAAAAGGCATAACGGACAGTCTATTTGCGTTTTACGATAAAGACGATGATATTAACGATATAGCCCTATATAATATTTTGACGGAAGAATTGGAAGCGGAAATGAATAAACTGTTGGCAGAAGATGTCGACTGTGGCGGAGACGGCCGTTTTGTGATAAGTCCTACCGGGCTCGAATGTTTTGCGGGATGCCCTTTTAAGTATTTCGTACAATACGGTCTCAGACCGAAAGACAGGAGAGAATATAGGGTATATGAGTATAATATAGGAGATATATACCATGAGACTTTTAAAATTATTTTAAATGAACTCACACCGAAGCTGTTAATGTATAAAGAGAAAAAAAATGAAGCGGCGCTCGGGGCGACAGGCGAACTGACATATAAAAAGCTGGCCAAAAGAGTTTATGCGGTAATGAGCGAAATATCAAAAGATTACGGGGAAGGCGTAATGTATTCAAATGAAGAAAGCAGATATCGTCTAAAGGCGATGAAGCGTATATGTACGGCAAATCTCTGGTCTTTGATAGAACATGCAAAAGCGGGAAATATCAAAGAAATGTTTCATGAGATAAGTTTCGGATACGGAAAAAATTTATCGCCGTTGAGGATAGAGACACCCGAGAAAAACGAGGTTTTTATAGAAGGGAAAATAGACAGAGTCGATATTTTGCCGGGAGAGTTTATAAAAATTGTAGATTATAAATCGGGAGCGAGGACATTCAGCATGAAAGAAGCTTTGTCGGGATGGAAGCTGCAGCTTATGATTTATCTTCTGGCTGTCATGGAGGATAAAAATCACGGGAATAAATATACCGAGGCAAAACCGGCAGGAGTTTTTTATTATAACGTGTCGGCCACGCCTTTGATGAGGGTAAAACATGTGAGCAAATATGGCATAAGAGCGGTAAAAAAAGTAAATATGACATTTTTTAAAGAAACGTTATTAAACGGTGTTGTAAGTAAAGAGAATGAAGTGATAGATAACATAGATTATACGGAGCAGGCGGAAGAGGGAGAAAAAGCGAAAAAATTTAAAGTTTTGCCGTTGAGAAGAAAGGTGAACGGAGAACTTACGGATTCAAGAAGGAATATGCTGAAATCCGACGATGAAATGAGGAAGGCCGTCGAAGATTTTCGCATTCTTTTAGAAAATTTATGCGGAGAACTTCGCAACGGAAAGGTTATGGCAAGACCAATGATGAAAGGAAATAACAAGGTTTGCGACTATTGTGAATACAGGGGAATATGTTCTTTTGATAACAGCTTTGACGAATGCACATACAATGTGGTAGAATAGATGAGAATTTGCTATCGTGGCTCAATGGTAGAGCACTTCACTCGTAATGAAGTGGTTGCGGGTTCGATTCCCGCCGATAGCTCCATTTATTTTTTTAGGAGGTTTAAAGATATGGGAATAGGCATAATTGCTACCGGAAGAAAGCAGCCCGACTTTGTACTTGACAATGCAATGCTGTCCGATATGGTGGAAACCAACAATGAATGGATAGTTGAAAGAACCGGAATAAATACAAGGCGTGTTGCAACCTCGGAGTCTTCATTGGATTTGGCTTGCGAAGCTGCACTTGACGCTATGGGATATGATGAAGAGACGGGAACGTATAAAATTGACAAAGATTCAATAGATTTGATCGTATTTGCTACAGTTACACCTGATGATATAGTCCCTTGCATGTCATCACAGCTTAAGAAAAGACTGGGAATGAAAAATGCCGCAGCTTTTGATATAAATGCTGCATGCAGCGGGTTCGTATATGGGACATGGATAGGTGAGAGCATAATGAAAAGCGGGATGTTTCCCGGCAGCTCGGAGACAAATAAGATAAAGAGGGCTCTAATAATAGGTTCGGAAAGACTAACCAGAATAACAAATTGGGAAGACAGGACTACATGCATACTGTTCGGTGACGGTTCGGGTACGGCGATACTGGAGGACAATCCTGCCAAAACGGGTATAATTGCAAGCTGTATCAAAAATTATGACGATGAGCACGGTGCACTTAAATGCGGTATGGAATATTATGAAACACCTTTCGGCAAAGAACCCGATAAAAAGAGAAAGGTGACCATGGCGGGGCAACAGGTGTTCAGATTTGCGGTAAAAGCGGTTACCGAGGTGATGGATGAAGTTTTGGAAAGAGCGGGACTTACTCCGGACGATATTAAATATTATGTACCTCACCAGGCGAATATGAGAATTATTCAGTTTGCGGCGCAGAGGTTTAAACAGCCCATAGAAAAGTTCCATGTGTGTATAGACCATATGGGAAATACATCGACAGCGAGCGTACCTATGGCGCTTGATGAACTTATGAAAAGCGGTAAGGTTAATTCCGGAGATAAAATAATGTTGGTCGCTTTCGGCGGAGGCTTAAGTGCGGGAGCCATAATATTTGAAGCGAACTGAGAAAGGTGTGAATGATCATGAAAACAGCATTGCTTTTTACAGGGCAAGGAGCACAATATACAGGTATGGGCAAGGAGCTCTACGACAATTTTAAAACTGCAAGAGTCATATTCAATGAAGCGGGAGTGGACATTAAAAACTGGTGTTTTGAGGGTTCAAAAGAAGTTCAAAGACAGACTTCTGTGACTCAGCCGTGTGTATATACGGTTACGATGGCGGCATACAACGTATTTATGGAAGAGCTTGAAAAAGAAAATACGGATATCGAGGTTGCGGCAATGGCGGGCTTCAGCTTGGGAGAATATAGTGCACTTACGGCTGCGGGAGTTATAGACAGCTTTGAGAAGGGTCTTGAGATAGTTAAGAACAGAGGAATATGGATGGATGAAGCCGGAAAAGGTGAAAACGGTGAAAATATAGGCGGTATGAGTGCGGCATTCGGGGACAGAAAGCTTATACTGGAATGTGTTGAAGAGGCAAGAGAAAACGGTATTCTTGAAGGTGTGAATTTCAATTCTCAGCAGCAGACTGTAGTTGCGGGAGACTTGGAAGCTCTGGCGAGATTCAAAGAAGTGGTTAAGGAAAAGAGGATAAAAGCCGTACCGCTCAAAGTCGGCGGAGCTTTTCACAGCCCTATGATGGAGCCGGCCAGAGACAAGCTTTACAAAATTTTAATGATGGCGGGGCTTAAAGCTCCTAAGATTACAGTGTATTCAAACTCTACAGGGGAAGATTTGATGCAAGGCATAAGTGAGAATAATGTTTCACAGGAGCTTGCCCATAAAATGGCGGATCAGGTAAAGATGCCGGTATATTGGCAGGAGATTGTCGAGAAACTTGATGACAGCGGTATCAATGCGGTAGTTGAGCTCGGACCGGGAACCACATTGATAGGTCTCGTACAAAAGATCAGACCGGATCTGAAAACTTTTCATGTAGAGAATGTAGAAACTTTGAACGCGGCAATAAAGGGGCTTAAGATGTTAAGATGGGAGATGGATTGATGTTAAACGGAAAAAATGCGATCATTACAGGCGGAGTAAGAGGAATCGGTTTAGGGATTGCAAAAGTGTTCTGTGAGCAGGGGGCCAATGTGTTGCTTTGTTATAGAAGCAATGATGGAGCGGCGGATGCGGCGAAGAGTACACTTGAAAAATCGGGAACGAAGGTGGAACTTTTTAAAGGTGATGTTTCGGATCCGGAGTTTGCAAAAGAAGCGACAGCTTTTTGCAAGGAAAAGTTCGGATCTGTCGATATACTTGTAAATAATGCGGGGATAACAAAAGATAAGCTGATAATGCGAATGAACCCCGATGATTTTAATGCGGTGATAAACACAAATTTGAGCGGAAGCTTTTATATGCTTAAATACGCGTCGGATGTGATGATGAAACAAAGATATGGAAGAATTATAAATATATCTTCGATAGTAGGTGTTAAGGGGAACCTGGGTCAGGTAAATTACAGCGCTTCAAAAGCGGGTATTATAGGAATGACTTTGTCGGCGGCAAAAGAGCTGGGAAGGAGAGGCATCACTGTTAACGCCGTTGCTCCGGGATTCATAGACACGGATATGACGGCGGTGTTAAGCGATGAACAAAAATCAAAGATGGAGCAGGTTATAAGTGTGGGAAGAGTCGGAACGGCGGAGGATATAGCGGATGCTGTCGCTTTTCTCGCATCGGATAAAGCATCATATATTACTGGTCAGGTTTTAGGAGTGGACGGGGGAATGAACGTCTGATTTTGAAAATTTGAAAGGATAGGAGATATGAGTAAAAGAGTAGTTATTACAGGTGTTGGGGCAGTAACACCGCTTGGAAATGATGTTAAAACTTTTTGGGACGGAATTTCAAAAGGCAAGAACGGCATAGGTCGTATAACGAGGTTTGACCCGAGTGAGCAAAAAGCCACTATGGGAGCGGAAGTTAAGAATTTTGAATATCCCGATCAGAGAGCTGCGAGGCGAATGGATTTGTTTTGCCAGTTCGGGATGCAGGCGGCTAAAGAGGCTATAGAAATGAGCGGGCTTGTTTCCGGCGAAAATATAAGACCTGAAAAGATCAGCGTCATTGCGGGTTCCGGTATAGGAGGGATAATGACGCTCGAAGATGAGATCAGAAAAGCTGAGAAAAAAGGTATAAAAAGAGTATCTCCTATGCTTGTGCCTATGGTTATCGGAAATATATTGGCAGGAAATATTGCGATAGAATTTAATGCAAAAGGTAATTGTGTAGATATAGTAACGGCATGTGCTACGGGAACGCATGCTATAGGGGAAGGTATGTATCATATTATGTGCGGCAGGGCCGATGCGGTAATTGCAGGCGGTGCGGAAGCACCTTTCGGTCCCGCATGTTTTTCAGGTTTTGCAAACATGACGGCACTTTCAACGAGAACCGAACCTGACAGATGTTCCACTCCTTTCGATAAAGAAAGAGACGGATTTGTAATGGGAGAGGGAGCGGGAATTGTCATTCTTGAATCTCTTGATCATGCACTTGAGAGAGGAGCAAAAATATATGGCGAGATCGCAGGGTACGGAACATCATGTGATGCTTATCATATAACATCTCCGGCTCCGGATGGCGGCGGCGCGGCGCAGGCCATGAGAGAAGCTTTGAGAACGGCGGAGATAAAACCTGATGAAGTTTCATATATCAATGCACACGGAACGGGAACGCCGTACAACGATTTGTTTGAGACGAGAGCTATAAAAGATGTTTTCGGAGAATTTGCGAAGACGGTGCCTGTAAGTTCGACTAAAAGTATGACAGGGCATCTTTTGGGAGCAGCGGGAGCTATAGAAGCAATAGTTTGTTTAAAAGCAATCGAAGACGGGATAATTCCGCCTACTATAAATATAAAGGTTCCTGATGAGGAGCTGGATCTTGATTACGTTCCGGATGTTGCAAGGCATGTCGATCTCAAGTACGCTATGAGCAACTCATTGGGATTCGGCGGGCATAACGGGACTGTGATATTCAAAAAATATGAGGAATAGATCAATATGGAAATTTTGCTTAACAAGGAAGATATAAAAAATATAATACCGCACAGGGAACCGTTTCTTTTAGTAGATGAGATTGTGGATATGGTTCCGGGTGAGAAAGCTGTCGGAATCAAATATGTACTTGAAGAGGAATACTATTTTCAGGGGCATTTTCCGGAGAAAAAGATAATGCCGGGAGTTTTGATCGTCGAAGCTTTGGCTCAGACGGGAGCGGTTGCGGCGCTCAGTTTGCCGGAATTCAAAGGGAAAATAGCGCTTTTTGCGGGGATAAAGGATGCGAAATTCAGAGCACAGGTCGTTCCGGGAGATATGCTGAGGCTTGAGGTTGAACTTTCGAGTTTCAGACGGGGAATAGGTACGGGGCTCGGCAAGGCATATAAAGGAGATACTCTCGCATGTACGGCTGAGCTCATGTTTGCGGTCGAAAGATAAAGAGGAGATGATTGATTTGGCTAAAGAAAAATATTACATAACCACGCCTATATATTATCCGAGTGACAATTTACACATCGGGCATACTTATTGTACGGTTATGGCGGATGCCATGGCGAGATTTAAGAGGATAACGGGCTATGATGTAATGTTTTTAACGGGAACCGATGAACATGGTCAAAAGATACAGAAAAAAGCCGAAGAAAACAATGTTTCGCCGAAAGAGTATGTAGACAGAGTTGTTGACGGGATAAAAGAACTTTGGAAGACTATGGAGATTTCATATGACGACTTTATAAGGACTACAGACGAAAGGCATGTAAAAAGAGTTCAGGATATCTTTCTTAAGATGTATGAGAACGGAGATATATACAAGGGAAATTATGAGGGTTGGTATTGCAGAGAATGTGAGGCATTTTGGACGGATGTTCAGGCGGAAGCCGGGAAATGTCCGGATTGCGGCAGGAGCATAGAAAAAGCCGAAGAAGAAGCATATTTTTTTAAACTCTCTGAGTATCAGGATAAATTGCTTGATCTGTTTGAGAATACACCTGAATTTTTGGAACCCGAGTCGAGAAGAAATGAAATGATAAGTTTTGTAAAACAGGGACTTGAGGATCTTTGTATATCAAGGACGAGTTTTGACTGGGGAATACCTGTACCTATAGACGAAAAGCATGTTATATATGTTTGGCTTGACGCATTGTCAAACTATGTTACGGCACTCGGATATCCGGGTAAAGATATTGAAAAATACAATAAATATTGGCCTGCCGACGTTCATTTGGTAGGAAAAGAGATAGTAAGATTTCATTCTATAATATGGCCTGCTATGCTGATGTCCATAAAAGAACCGCTTCCTAAAAAAGTTTTGGGACATGGATGGATTCTTCTTGAAGGAGGCAAAATGTCAAAATCGAGAGGTAATGTTGTCGATCCGGTCAAACTGATTGAGAGGTACGGGGTAGATGCTTTAAAATATTTCCTGCTGAGAGAGTATACTTTCGGTCAGGACGGGCTTTTCACTAATGAGGTTATGCTGAACAGAATGAATTATGACCTTGCAAATGATTTGGGTAATTTAGTCAGCAGGACCGTTGCGATGATAGAAAAATATAACGACGGTATAATTCCCGAAATAGCGGAAAGTTGTGATCCTGACGGAGATCTTGAGGAGATTGCCACAGGTACGGCATCCAAAGTTGCCGCATATATGGAAGAATTCAGTTTCAGTCAGGCACTTGAAAGTATCTGGACGCTGATAAGGCGTACGAATAAATATATAGATGAAACCATGCCTTGGGTTTTGGCTAAAGATGAAGCAAAAAAAGACAGGCTTGATACGGTTCTTCACAATCTTGCCGAAGCGATAAGAACAGTTTCGATTTTGATTTACCCTTTCATGCATACGACGTCCACGAAGATCAGGGAGCAGCTCGGAATAGCCGATAAGCCTGTAGTTTGGACCGACTCTGAAAAGTTTGTTATGCTTTCCGGAGAAAAAGTTGAAAAGAAAGACCCTATTTTCCCGAGGCTCGATATTGAAAAAGAGATAGAAGAACTTGAGAAAATGAACGGAACGAAAGAAAAAACGCCTGATTACAAAGAAGAGATATCTGTAGATGATTTTGATAAAGTCGATCTCAGGACGGGTAAGATTATAGAGTGTAAAAAACATCCTAAAGCCGATAAGCTGTTAGTTTCACAAGTTAAAATCGGCGGTGACGTAAGACAGATAGTTTCAGGGATCGCAATGCATTATTCTCCTGAAGACATGGTCGGAAAAAGTGTTGTCGTCGTGGCGAATTTAAAGCCCGTTAAGCTTAGAGGAGAGCTTTCCCAAGGGATGCTGCTCTTTGCGGACAACGGCGAAAAGCTTGAGATCGTAACTTCGGAAGCTGAAGATGGAAATCAGATAAGATAGGATCGGTACAAAGAGATGTTGTTTGACTCACATGCACATATAAACAGTGAAAAATTTGATAATAACAGGGAAGAGCTGGCTAAATGGATAGAAGAATCCGATGTGGATTTTGTTATGGACGTCGGTTGTGATTTTGAATCGTCGGTTCTGTCGGTAGAAAATGCGGCAAAGTATGATTGGTGTTACGGTGCTGTAGGTTGTCACCCGCATGAAGCTGACAGTATGGATGATGAGACTTTACTCATGTTCAAAGGACTTGCAAAGAAGCCTAAAATTAAAGCGATAGGTGAGATAGGGCTTGACTATCATTATGACTATTCGCCCAGAGATGTTCAGCAATATTGGTTTCGCAGACAGATAGGGCTTGCATTGGAACTCGGAATGCCGATAATAATACATGACAGAGAAGCCAACAACGATACGATTCAGATACTGAAGCAGGAGGGAGCATTCGACACGAAAGTACTGCTCCACTGTTATTCGGGGAGTGCAGAGCTTGCTAAAGAATATGTGAGGCTCGGAGCGACAATTTCTATCGCAGGGCCTGTGACATTTAAAAATGCGAGGAGAGCGGTTGAAGTCGTGGAAACCGTACCCATTGAGAATCTGTTGGTCGAAACGGATTCCCCGTATCTGGCACCTGAACCTTACAGAGGAAAGATAAATATGCCTATGTATGTGAAACGGACGGCGATGAAAATTGCGGAGATCAAGGGAATGGATTATGAGGAAGTTGCAAAGATAACCTGTGATAATGCCAAAAGGTTTTTTGATATTGAGTAATTTGCAAATGACAATATAAAAAAGATACCGGATATTCATCAGGTGACAGATTTGACAGGGATCACGGTAAAAAATTAAGAAAGATGATATGGGAAATCAATGATGATAATTGCGGAAAATAAAAGTGATTATGGCAGAAGTTAAGGATGATTGCGGATAAAGTAAAAAAAAATATAGAAGAAAAAAAACTTATAGATAAAGGCGATATGGTTGTTTTGGGGCTTTCGGGAGGTCCGGACTCCGTGTGCCTTTTTTCAATTTTACAAGGCTTGCGAGATGAGATCGGTTTTGAGATGTCATGTGTTCATGTCAACCATATGCTTAGAGGAAAAGATGCGGAAGCCGACTTGGATTATTGCTGCAAGCTTTGCGAAAAAAACGATATACGATTTTTTCCGTTCGTGGTAAATGTACGTGAAGAAGCTGAAAAGTGCAAGGTTTCTTTTGAAGAAAAAGGCAGGGAAATAAGGTACGAAAAATTTTTAAGTGTAGCCGATGAATACAAAGATTCGGGTAAGCGTGTGAAAATTGCAGTGGCGCACCATTTTGACGATCAGGCGGAAACGATTATTATGAGGATAATGAGAGGGACAGGAACGGACGGTCTTGCGGGAATGAGGTTTATGAGAGAAGAAAACGGAATACCGATTGTAAGACCGTTGCTTAATATAAAGAAAGAAGATATAAACGATTATTGTTCGAAGGTTGGCCTTATGCCGAGGATCGACTGTACCAACGAGCAAAGCGACTATGTGAGAAACAGAATAAGACTTGAACTTTTACCGTATATGAGAGAATATTTCAATGAAAAGGTCGATGAGAGCATTTGCAGGCTGGGAGATCTTGCCGCTTTGGACAGAGAATATTTCGATGTCTTGACGGAAGATGTTTTGTCGGAAAGTGAAGTTATAAAAGATAAAGTTAAAACTCTTTGGAGATTTGACAGGAAAAAGATACGGAACCTGCATGAAGCTGTTTTCGGAAGACTTGTTCTTAAGATCTTCAGTAAAGGAAGTTTTGCGGACGGGCTCAGCTATGAGAGGATTCATGCCTGTTTAATGCTTGTGCAAAGCGGTGCTAACGGTAAAACTGTAGAGATGCCTTGCAGATTTTATATGTATGTAAGCGCTAGTAATGTAGACTTTTATATTCTCAATGACAGCTTTGAGAATATAACTGCCGTAGGTACAGGTAATTTCGACGAACACGAAATAAAGACCGACATATGTAAAAAAAAGCAGTATGCGGAGGAAAAACAGGAAGACGGAAGAAGACATAAAAGGGAAAATATAAAAGCGGAGTTTGTATATAAGCTTAAAGTCGGAGATATATTTGAAACCATGTTTGATTTACCGGCGGGCAGGGTAAACATGCGTGTAATAGAACTAAACGGAGATATGGAAATATCGGATTCGGATATAGAAAAATCATCTTCCTTCTCCGGGAATGGAAATACCGTAACCGGAGAAAAAAAGGGATATGAGACAATATGGAAAGGGAAAATAGATTATGATAAATTATGTGAAGCGACAAATTCTCCGGAACTTAGGACAAGAAGAGCCGGAGATTATATAGTGCCGCTCGGAATGAAAGGGAAAAAGAAATTGAAAGATTTTTTCATAGATAATAAAATCTCGCCTATAGAGAGAAATTCGGTTCCGCTTCTTTGTGCGGGCAGTGAAGTTTTCGTTTTGATAGGAGAAAGGATAAGCGATAATGTCAAGATTGATGAAAAAAGCAGGAGAGTGCTGTTACTTGAATATTTGAAATAAACATGTTACAATACTCTGAATAAGGTTGTTTACTTAAAAGTGGAGGTAGTATAAGTGAAAAAAGGATTTAAAAACTTGGCGATTTATATAGTCATATTCGCTATTATAATAGTGATAGCTACTTTATATAAAAATCCGGGATTTTCCGACGGAAAGCAGATACCGTTTTCAAAATTAGTTCAGTATGTATCGGATGAGAAAGTTAAAAGTGTTGAAATAAATGGAAGAGTTTTAGAGGGAGAACTGAAAAACGGAAAAGAATTCGTCTCCTACGCATGGTCCGGGGAAGATCTTAAAATTCTGGAAGAAAGGCTGCTGTTTAAGCAGATGGAGGCCGGAGATATAGTGGTGAGCAGTGACAAACCGAGAGAGACGGGATGGATATTGAACCTTCTGCCTACGGTTGTCACTATAGTGTTGTTTATATTTATATGGATGTTCTTTATACAGCAAAGTCAGGGCGGCGGCAAAGTTATGTCGTTCGGTAAAAGCAGAGCCAGGCTCCAAAAGGAAGAGGACTTGAAAAAGGTTTCTTTTAAAGATGTTGCAGGGCTTGAAGAGGAAAAGATCGAATTACAGGAAATCGTAGATTTTCTTAAATATCCGAAAAAATATCAAAGTCTCGGTGCCAGAATTCCGAAGGGGACTCTGCTGGTAGGCGGTCCGGGAACCGGAAAAACTTATATTTCCCGTGCCACTGCGGGAGAAGCGGGAGTTCCGTTTTTTACTATAAGCGGTTCGGATTTTGTGGAGATGTTTGTCGGTGTGGGAGCATCAAGAGTCAGAGATTTATTTGAGCAGGCTAAGAAAAATTCACCATGTATAGTTTTTATAGATGAAATTGACGCTGTCGGAAGAAAAAGAGGCGCCGGCATGGGCGGCGGAAATGATGAGCGTGAACAGACGTTGAACCAGCTGCTTGTTGAGATGGACGGGTTCGGAGAAAATACGGGAATCATAATACTGGCGGCGACCAACAGACCCGATGTGCTTGATCCGGCACTTCTTCGTCCGGGAAGATTTGACAGGCAGATAGTTATAGGCATGCCGGATATAAAGGGGAGAGAAGAAATTTTTCTTGTACATTCGAGGAACAAGCCGCTTGACAGCAGTGTGGATCCTAAGGTTTTGGCGAGAAGAACTCCGGGATTTTCTCCGGCGGATATAGAGAATATGCTTAACGAAGCGGCATTGATAGCAGCGAGACGAAACAGTAAGGTGATCGTCATGGATGACATAGAAGAAGCAATTACCAAAGTTATTGCAGGTTCTGCAAAGAGAAGCAGAGTTATAAGCGAAAAGGAAAGAAAGCTTACGGCATTTCATGAAGCGGGACATGCTATTTTGGCAAGGCTTATACCCGGGGGAGACCCTGTCCATCAGATAACCATAATTCCTAGAGGCAGAGCGGGCGGATTTACCATGACGTTACCTTTGGAAGAGAAGTACTATGAGACCAAGTCGGGTATGAAAAATATGATCATACATCTTTTAGGCGGTCGTGTTGCGGAAAAGCTTACGCTTGACGACATAAGTACGGGAGCGAGCAATGATATAGAAAGAGCGACTGAAATTGCAAGAGCTATGGTTACGAAATACGGTTTCAGTGAAAAAGTGGGCCCTGTAAATTATAGCAGTGAAGATGAGGTCTTTTTAGGCAGAGATTTTTCCACAAGACAAAATTTCTCAGAGGAAATGGCTTCAATCATAGATATGGAAGTTAAGGCGATCGTGGAGAACTGCTTTATTGAGGCTGAAAAAATGCTTTCGCAAAATATAGAAAAGCTGACAATAGTTGCAGAAGCTTTGCTTGAAGTTGAAACCCTTGACGGACAGCAGTTTGAGAGGTTGTTTACGGGAGAAGCCGATAAAGAGCTGATAGCGGAAGAAATAAATATGAAGAGTAACAAAAAGGATAATTAACGTCTCGTTTAGGTGATTTTATGAAGATGACTTTAAAAGATTGTATTGAGCTGCCTGTGTTTTGCGGTGCGGAAGTTTTAACAAAAAAAATAGATTTGGCAGGTAAAAAAGTCAGAGGGATATCCGTTATGGACAGTACGGATTCGGATGTATTTTACAATTTTGCAATAAAAGAAGATGAGCTGCTACTCTCATCTTCTTTTGGTTTATCAGATGATTTTGAAAAGCGGAAGGAAATTTTAAAAGAGCTGTCGAGAATGAATGTAGCGGGACTTATAGTTTTCAACTTGCACGCAAGGGAAATGAGGATGCCTGATTCACTTATTTCATATGCGGAAGATGTGGGCGTTCCGCTGATTACTATATCAGAAAAAAGAAAAACGGATTATGGGAAAGTAATAAACTCCGTTATGGAGAGATTGTTGCATGAAGACAGTTTTGAAAACCGGCTCATCAGTAACACCATATTTCACCTTTTAAATTTCGAGAAACATACAAGCTTTCAATCTGCGGCAAGGGAAGCGGCTATAAGCAATAATTTTCAGTTGATTCTTTTGAGCGAGGATTTCAATCCGGTGTTTGCCGTTGAAACCAGACATGAAGCAACGATAGATGACGCTATCAAGCTCGGTATGGAAAGAGACAGAGATATTGAAAAATCGAATATATATACGATGATAGATGTGAACGGAGTATTGACTTATTGGGGGCCTGTAAAGATAGACGGAAAAAAGCATTATATGTTTATCGTTGACAATGAGGACTCATATTCCGCAAGCGAGATAACAAAGCTTGCGGAGATCCTGGAGCTTGCAATGGGTATGTGGAAATATACGCCTAAAAGAGATACGAAGAAGGAATTTGTAAAAGCGCTTCGCAGAGGAAACCGCAGTTTGGCATACAGCTTAAGAGAAGAGGCGGGGTTTGTAGATTATAAACTTTTGAGTGTATTTTCGATAATGGGCGGGCGAAAAGATTTTTATAACAAAATGTTTTCCGAATTTGAAGAAAGCAAAGGATTAAAAATAATAAAGCTGATAGAGGACGGAGAGATATCGGGAGTTATAACATGCAGATCGGATAACGAGATAACGGCCGGAGAGATAGATCTGTTCGAGAAATTTGGAGATCTTGAAGACTCTCATGTTTTCCACGTAACCGGGATTGATGATCTTGAGGGAGCGGCTACGGGATTTAAGCTCATAAATGAAACGGCGGCTTTTGCAAAATATATTTTTCCGATAAAGAGATTGTTTTCAAAATACGAACTGGCGCTTGCAGGTAATTGTATGAATATTTCCATGCAGGGAGGCGCAGTTAAAAAGAATTATCAGGATCTGATAGGAGCTTTCAGGCTTTCAAAAGAAATAAAGGACAAACAACTGCTTGAAACTCTGACTATTTTTGTTCTGGATGCAGGTATGAGTACGGGAAAGACGGCTAAACTTATGAATGTTCATACAAATACAATACAGTACAGGTTAAAGAGAATCAGAGACATATTGGGTGTGGATATAACGGGAGGCAGTGTATTTCCGGGTCTTACAACAGCATTGGCAATAGAGAGAATGGAAAAGGTTATCAAAGGATTTAATTAAATAAAAATAATGTATACAACAAATTAAACCGTTGAAATAAAAAGGGAATTGATATATATTAGGAGTGTATATTATACGCTTGGTATGCTCCGTCAGGCGAGTTTGGATTTTTGTCCGACGGCAGCTCTTTAAAAGGATATAAATTTTGCGTTTTTCGCAGTATTATGGGAGGAGTTTACATGAACAAGCTTGAAGATCTTCGCAAGAGAAAAGAAGCTATCGCTCTCGGCGGAGGAGAAAAAAGAATTAAGGCACAGCACGACAGAGGTAAGCTGACTGCCAGAGAGAGGTTGGATGTCCTTTTTGATGAAGGAAGCTTTGTTGAGATGGATGTGTTTGTTTCCCACAGGTGCAATAATTTTGATATGGCTGATACTAAAGCTCCCGGAGACGGAGTTGTGACAGGGTATGGAACAGTAGAAGGAAGGCTTGTTTTTGCATATGCACAGGATTTCACCGTTCTTGGAGGCTCTCTCGGTGAGTATCATGCGGAAAAAATCGTTAAAGTGCAAAACATGGCGCTAAAGATGGGAGCACCTATAGTAGGACTCAATGATTCAGGCGGAGCGAGGATACAGGAAGGTGTTTGCGCTTTGTCGGGATTCGGAAAGATTTTCTATAACAATACGATTTCGTCAGGTGTAATTCCTCAGATTTCAGTTATAATGGGACCGTGTGCAGGCGGAGCGGTTTATTCGCCGGCTATAACGGATTTTATATTTATGGTTGACAAAACAAGTCAGATGTTTATAACAGGTCCGCAGGTAATAAAAACCGTCACAGGTGAAGATATTTCAGCGGAAGCGCTAGGCGGAGCAATGACGCATAACAGTACGAGCGGTGTAGCGCATTTTATAGGTAAAGATGATACGGAAACATTGCTGCAGGTCAGAGAGCTGCTCGGATATTTTCCGTCCAATAATTTGGAGACGGCACCCGTTTATGATACGGGGGATGATCCCAACAGACTTATTCCGGAATTTGAAACAATAATTCCCGACAATCCGAACAAGGCTTATGATATATATGATGTAATCAAAAAGCTGGCTGACAATGAGAAGATATATGACGTTATGCCGCATTATGCGAAAAACATAGTGACGTGTTTTATAAGAATGGACGGGCAGACTGTAGGTGTAATAGCAAATCAGCCTAAGTTCGGAGCAGGATGTCTTGATATAAACGCTTCGGATAAAGCCGCAAGGTTTATAAGGCGTTGTGATGCTTTCAATATTCCGCTTCTTACCGTTGAGGACGTGCCGGGATTCTTGCCGGGAACGGATCAGGAGACGGGCGGTATAATAAGACATGGAGCCAAAATGCTGTACGCTTATTGTGAGGCTACAGTGCCTAAGATTACGATGATTTTGAGAAAAGCTTACGGCGGAGCATATATAGGGATGTGTAATAAAGAACTTGGAGCCGATTTGGTATTTGCTTGGCCTACGGCTCAGATAGCGGTAATGGGAGCGGCGGGAGCAGCCAATATAGTGTTTAAAAACGACATAAAGGCAGCTGAGGATCCTGCAGCGAAGAGAGCCGAAAAAATTCAGGAATATGAAGATATGTTTTCAAATCCTTATGTTGCAGCCGAGAGAGGATATGTTGATGATGTAATTGAGCCGGCTACAGCAAGACAGAGAATTATAAGCGGATTTGATATGCTTGCTTCCAAGAGGGAATCTTTACCTGCCAAGAAGCATGGAAATATTCCGCTATAGAAGAAGCGCTTTAAGAAAGGAAACAGCGATATGTCATTGATGGAAAGATTTGCAGACCCCTCATTGATTGATTCTCTTTCCGGAGGAGATAAGCTTGTAGGGGCTTTGATAACAACACTTATGGGCATGGGAACGACTTTTGTTATACTTGTACTTATATGGGGAATAATCGTAGTAATGTCCAAAATTCTAGGCATTGTAAGGCCGTCAAGAAATGTATCCGGGAAAAAGGTTTCTCCTGCGAATGTTGCAAATGAATTTGCGGCACCGGAGGCGGACACGGTTGCAGCCTGTGAGGTTGAAGCCGCAGGAGGCACGTCAAAAGAAAGCATAGACCTTGATTCGCAGATTGCGGCAGTTATTACGGCGGCCATTATGGCAGCCGACGGGGGGTTTAAAAACAATCTGATCGTAAGAAGGATAAACAGAACAGCAGGAACTTCTCCTGCGTGGAGAAATGCCGGTGAGGCGGACTGCATAGACAGCAGAAAAATATAGTATAAGTGTTTTAGGAGGATTTTAAGCTATGAAAAAATATAATGTAACTGTAAACGGAACAGTATATGAAGTGGAAGTTGAAGAAGTAGGCGCGGCATCATCCGCCTCAGCGGCATCTGCTCCTACACCGGCCCCTGCTGCGGCAGCACCCGCTCCTGCAGCGCCTGCGGTTAAAAAAGAAGCGGCACCCGCCCCTGCTCCTACGGCAGTATCGGCAGGAGCGGCAACAGTCGAATGCCCTATGCCGGGGACGGTGCTTGACATTAAAGTTTCTGTAGGTGATCAGGTTCAGGCAGGGCAAGTATTGCTTATATTGGAAGCTATGAAGATGGAGAACGAGATATCCGCACCGTCAGCAGGAACAATAGACAGCATACAGGTACAAAAGGGTGCGTCTGTAAATGCGGGAGATGTTTTGATTTCAATAAAATAACGGCAATATGTAAATTCGATAAAATAATTGTAATACATAAATTGAATTACAGATGTTTGTGATTTTAAAGTGACAAAAATCCTATGGTATGCACTGTAGGATTTTTATTGTGTGGGGAAAGAGATTTTATGGTATAATGACCGCATACAATCCTTGAGTGTGCGGTCATTATACAGGATTTATATGCCGTGCGAGCATTTTGCCATGAGGCAAAATCGCACATGGCGGATTATACCATATTCGCTTTGCTTCTATGGTATAATAGTCCGCATACAATCCTTGAGCATGCGGTCATTATACAGGATTTATATGCCGTGCGATTATTTTGCCATGGGGCAAAATCGCACATGGCGGATTATATGGGATTTATATAGAAAGATGAGGGTAAAATATATGCTTTTAGCATTTGATGTCGGAAATACAAATATTGTTTTAGGGGTTTTTGAAGGGAAAAAACTTATTCAAAACTGGCGTCTCGAGACAGATATGGGCAAAAGTGCGGATGAATACGGAATGATCATAAACCAACTTTTCAGCTATGAAGGGATAAGCTCAAAGGATGTCAGCGATGTCATAATATCGACGGTTGTTCCTTCGGTTCTGTTTACATTGCAGCATCTTTCTGTGAAATATTTCAACAGGAGAGCCATAGTTGTAGGTGCGGGGGTTAAAACGGGTTTGGTTATAAAATATGATAACCCCAAGCAGGTAGGAGCCGACAGAGTTGTAAACGCCGTGGCAGCCCTGGAAAAGTACGGCGGTCCTCTGATTTTAGTAGATTTCGGTACAGCTACGACCTTTTGCGCAATATCAGACAAATCGGAGTATTTGGGAGGTACGATCGCTCCGGGGGTAAAGATATCGTCAGATGCACTTTTTGAGAAAACTTCAAAACTTCCTAAGGTCGAACTTTATGAACCCGGACATGTAATATGCAAGAATACGATAGAAAGCATGCAATCGGGCCTTGTTTACGGACATATGGGTGTTTGCGATTACATAATAAATAAAATGAAAAAGGAACTTATGGAATATTGTGATACGGATAAAGAGCCCAAGGTCGTGGCTACGGGCGGACTTGCAACCATGATGGACAGCGGAGTTGACTGTATAGATTATGTAGATAAGATGCTTACACTTGAGGGGCTTCAGATAATTTATGAAAAAAACAGAAGCAAAGCTAAAGCTGCAGATTGTATGACATTCAGAGAGGTAGAAAGAAGATGATAAAACCCATAAAGGGAATAGAAATATCGGAACCTTTTTTTATGGCGCCGCTTGCAGGAATAACGGACAGATCATTCAGGACTCTTTGTGCGGAGCAGGGAGCATCAATGCTGTATTCCGAAATGATAAGTGCAAAGGGGCTTGTATATGGAGACAGGGGAACCGAGAGGCTTCTCAAAATCGGAGAAAATGAAACAACTGTAGGATTTCAGATTTTCGGTTCGGATCCTGAAATAATGGCTCGGGCTGTCATAATGTTGGAAGATAGAAAGAACCTCCTTATTGATGTGAACATGGGATGTCCGGTGCCTAAAGTTGTAAAGAACGGAGAGGGCGTCGCACTGATGAAGGACCCGGAACTGATTTATAAGATAATAAAGGGAATGGTTGAGGTTACACGAAAGCCTGTCACGGCAAAGATAAGAACGGGTTGGGACATGGATTCGGTAAATTGTGTGGAAGTCGCTAAAGCTTTGCAGGAAGCGGGAGCATCTGCGGTTACCGTTCACGGAAGAACCGGAAAACAGATGTATTCGGGAAATGCGGATCGCAATATTATAAAGACTGTAAAGGAAGCGGTGGAAATTCCCGTAATTGCAAACGGTGATATTTTTAGCGGAGAAGAGGCCATGCATGTACTTAGAGATACGGGATGTGACTATGTTATGATAGCGAGAGGAGCATTGGGCAACCCTTGGATTTTTAAAGAAAGCATAAGCCTGCGAAAGGGTTTGAAATATGATCCGCCCGCATTGAGAAAGAAAGTTGACACAATGAAAAGACATTTGAATATGTTATGTGAGGACAAAGGAGAGCGTGTGGCTGTTTGTGAGATGAGAAAGCATACGGGCTGGTATTTGAAAGGTGTCAGGGGAGCATCATGTATAAGGAGAAAGATAAACAGTGTACATACGGTTAAAGATTATCTTACGGTGCTTGATACGGTTTTGTAAAAATGAACTCGGACGAAATTATTGCTTTCTGAGATCCTTGAGAATTTGACATTACAGGCTTAATAATTTATAATGTTTCGAGTATATTTATGACGGTTCGAGCATGTTTTAAGTGTTTCGGATATTTATAGGAGCATTAAAAAAGGAGAAATTTATAATGACAGATGAAAAGATATTGCTTACCCGTGAGGGTCTGGATAAAATAAAGTTGGAATATGATGAGCTTGTCAGTATAAGAAGAGCGGAAGTTGCCGACAAGATAAGAGAAGCGAGATCATACGGGGATTTATCCGAGAATGCGGAATATGATGCTGCGAAGGAAGAACAGGCGGAGCTTGAAGAGAGAATACATAAATTAGAAACAACTATAAGGAATGCGGTCATAGTCAGTGAAGAAGAAATGAGCAAAGGAACGGTCAATATAGGGTTGAGCGTGAAGGTGAAAGATCTTGACAGCGGAGATGAAGAGATTTTCACATTGGTAGGTTCGACCGAGGCGGATCCTTTTGAGGGTAAAATTTCGAACATGTCTGCGGTAGGAAGCGCTTTGATGGGAAAAGCCGTAGGGGATGAAGCGGAAGTGCAGATTCCGGACGGAGTGATAAGATATAAAGTTTTGGAAGTAAGTAAGTAGTTCAGTTGAAAGGGGATAATAATCGTAATGGTAGATGAAAAAAATCCGGAGATCGTTTCGGAAGCCGAAGAAGCGGTAAATTTAAGTGAAGTGTTAAAGATAAGAAGAGAAAAGCTTGCAAAACTTATAGAAGACGGTCGTGATCCTTTTGTTAAGGAAACTTGGGATGTTAATGCATACAGCGGAGATATTAAACAAGATTTTGAGAAATTCGAGGGAAAGAAAGTGTCCGTTGCAGGAAGAATAATGGCAAAGAGAGGAATGGGCAAGGCCTCATTTTTTGATTTACAGGACAGGCAGGGCAGGATACAGGGATACACGAAAAAAGATATAATCGGAGAAGAAGAGTATGCATATTTTTTGACTTATGATGTGGGTGACATCGTTGGAATTCACGGTGAAGTTTTCAAGACAAGACACGGTGAAATAAGTATAAAGGTTGAAGAGATTGTATTGTTGTCGAAGTCGCTTCAGGTGCTCCCTGAAAAATTTCACGGGCTTAAGGATACGGATATGAGATACCGTCAGAGGTATGTTGACCTGATAATGAATGAAGATGTCAGGAATAAGTTTATGCTGAGAACAAAGATGCTCAGAGAAGTAAGAAATTATCTTGACAGCAGAGGTTATATGGAAGTTGAAACGCCTATACTTACTACAATAGCGGGAGGTGCGAATGCCAGACCTTTTGAAACGCACCACAATACCCTGGATCTGGATATGAAACTCAGAATATCGAATGAGTTGTTTTTAAAGAGATGTATTGTAGGCGGTCTTGACAGAGTTTATGAGATGGGGAAAATGTTCAGAAATGAAGGTATGGACACCAGGCACAATCCTGAATTTACCAATATAGAACTTTACGAGGCTTTTGCCGACAGCGATAAAATGATGGAAATCACGGAGCAGATGATCTCACAGATGGCACAAAATTCTTTAGGAACTATGATCATTGAATATCAGGGTAAAAAATTTGACCTGACACCGCCTTGGAACAGAATGACAATGGAAGAAGCGGTTCTGAAATGGGCGGGAGAAGATTTTTCAAAGGTGGAAACCGATGAGGAAGCGCAGGTTATAGCTAAAAAACATCAGCTTGATGACTGGCAGACTCTTACCCGGGGCAAGGTTATTGCGGAACTGTTTGAAGAGTTCTGTGAGGATCATCTTGAGGGGCCTATTTTCATAACAGGGCATCCTGTAGATATTTCACCTTTGGCAAAGAGAGATTCGAGTGATCCGAGAATTACAAGAAGATTTGAAGCGTATATAAATTGTTGGGAGGTTGCAAACGGATTTTCCGAGCTTAATGATCCTATAGATCAGCTTGCCAGATTTACCGCACAGCAGAAAGCTTTGGAATCGGGAGATGAAGAAGCACATCCTATGGATTTGGATTATGTTAACGCTCTTGAAGTGGGGTTACCGCCTACAGGAGGACTCGGCATAGGAATCGACAGAACCATAATGCTGCTTACGGATTCCTCGACAATAAGGGATGTTGTGCTGTTCCCGACAATGAAGCCGATAGGCAAAAAAGATGAGGGAAATCAAGGTTTGTAGGATTTCGTAAATCAAAAAGACAACATTTTGACACGAATAATACTTAATGCTACGGAGTAATGAGTTGTTTGTCTAAATGAACCACTTGAATTTTCGTTATTGTAGTTCTTTATAAAAGAAGTGCTGACGTCAAATAAAAGCGAATTCATGGTCGAAAAAAGTAATGTTAAAGCGGTATGAATTCATTCATACCGCTTTTTCAAAAAAATGATTTTTCGCTTCTATGTCAAATTTTGGGGTAGTGTCGCAAATATGATAAAAATGTAGAATCACCGGAGTAAAATTCGGTGATTTTCATTTATTGTTAAAATACATTTAGTAACCCTGCCATTTTAGCAATTCTATTTAGTGGCAAATAATAACAGAATTGTTTTGCACATTCACATCCCAATCGATTTGTCAAGTACGAATTCTGATGTTTATTTTGACATTTTCTGTAGTGTTCAAAAGAAAAAATGTTTTATAAAATATGCGTAGGCAATTGTATTATTGTCTTAAAAAATACTCACAGGGGGGGGTAAAAAATATGGGAACAGAAAAGACAAGTCCTGTAATGGAACTATGCAAATACTGTCAGAGGCAAAGAGAATGATGTTTTGTTAATATAAAAATTACCAAAATAGACATAAAGAATGAAAGTGATATAAAAAAGGATATGAACAAAAAATAAAGAGAGAGATGTGATTATTTACGGTAATTGAAAGTAGTGAAATGATTTTTTATAGTTAATTTAAAAAGAGGAGGTATATTAAAAAATGAAAAGTAAAAATAATCGACTGATTTCATTTATTTTGGCTTTAGTTATGATTGTCAGCTATCTTCCTTTGCACGGCATTGAAGCAAAGGCCGATTCGGTACAAAAATCTTCGGGCGGCACTGACGTGCTCGATGCTTTGGGTATAAATTCTAATGAGGCACCGAAAGGTTATGACCCTAACAGTGTAGATAATCCTTACGGCAGAAATACAATAGAGATAACGCCCGTAAAGGAATTATATGCTGTGGGAGTTCAGCCTTTGAAACTGTATGATGAAGAATTGGATGCAACCATAAAAACAGGTGAATATGATCAAAGTCAGACCGGGCAGACTAAACAGAGCAAAGCTAAGGACATAAGCGGTGTTAAGTTGGAATACAATTTATATGGTCATAATAAATGGAAGAAAGCCAATACCGCTGAAATAATGAAAGACGGTGACAATAATGCAATTATAAATAATGGAAATACAAAAATTAACGGGGAATACACCGTAATAAATAAGGGCGATCATAAAGAAGGAGAGAAGTATAATACGGAAGGCTATTTGTCGTCTGTGAGAGATATGAGCACAACATTTAAAGAATCAGGCAATTCCTTTAATTTCGCCATGTCGTCGGTGGCAGCCGGAAATTTTGACGGAAATAAGAAAAGCCTGCAAGCTCAGACGGCGACGGTTTATGCCGGAGGTTATAACAGTAAGGGAGGAGTATATCTTCGTTTCGGAAACACGGAGGGTGATCCGGGAAAAGGTCAAATAGAACTGCTTTCAAACAAGAAAGAAATAGGGAATCCGAATCTGAAGTCTGTAGGAGAAAGTGCCAATGCATCAGGGTTGGTAGAAAACTTTTCGGAAAATCCTTATCAGTTAAAAAATTATCTTCAAGTCGCTACAGGTGACTGGAACGGAGACGGAACAGACGAGGTGGCGGTGTATGTGCCGGAACTCGGAAATTCTCGAATAGTTGTCTATTCACTTCAGATTACGAGCAGTGATGATCCTAAAGAAGCATATAAAGATGCATCCAAGTGGAAGGTTGCATGGACTTATCCCTTAAATGAGGGAGATGTTGTATCGAACATGGTATCCCTTGTAAGCGGTGATGTTGATGAGGACGGTATAGATGATCTTGCGTGTACTTGGGGATATTATTACGGACCTGAACAAAATAAAGGATCAAGAGCCGTTGTAATGTTTGGAGGCAAAGGCTCTGAAATACTTAAACGTTCACAGGAATTTCCGTTAAATTACGGAACAAGCAATATAGTTAGAGCGTCTTTTGTTTTTGGAGATTTAGCCGGCAACAAGAAGGAATCTTTAATCCTTTGCGGGCAGTCGGATGCCGATCTCAAGGCGGGTAATACATATTCCCGCTATGTTGCGATGTACAACTGGGACGGCAAACAATTTAAATCTTCCGTTAACCGGAACTTCAATTTATTCGAGAAAAAAGACAATAAAGCTGTATGGGCTGCGATGGATGATAAGCATAGAAAGGGCGATGCGCAAAGCAAATTTTACTCATTGCCTCTTTGTGTAGCAAATACTGCTATTATAAAGCGCGGTATATCGGAAAAAAGCCGCGGAGACCTTTTGTATTTTGACAGCTTGGTTGTTTCATACGGAAAAAAGGGATTAAATCTTGACGAAGCTTGGGATGCAAGCGGAGTAATGACAGATTCCCCAAATACCGAATATGTGGAATACGATGCGGCCGGGGGAGATTTGGTCGGAAAGACCGGCGCATCTTCAGTGATGACACTGTCACAAACGTTGTCTAAATATGATGAGGCGGGAGTTTCATATAACGAGGTGGGCAAACACGAAGAACCCGTATATGAAAAGGAAAGTTATTATAAAAACTGGATACATAAACTTTTTAAACATAAGTCATACAGGTGGGTTTTTAAGGGTACGAAAACTGTTGAAGATCCGAAAAAAATTGATGTAAAATATAACAAGCTTAAGCCGGCTGTCACCAAAATGGTTGTGGTAGATAGAACCGGAAAGGGCGATAACGGAGGTTACTACGTAAACAGCAAACAAGTAAACAGCTCATATGCCATTTGTCTTGCAAACACGGATAATGATTCGAGCTATATGAACTATAAAGGAAACCACTACTTTACATATACAGACCCTAAGATTCTGGCAGTATTGGCATCCCCGCCATATTTCAAAGATCTTTTAAACAGAGATGATCTTTCGGGAAACTATGCGGAATCTACAACAAGTTATTCGAGTACTAAAGGGCATGGAAGCGGTTCGTCAAAATCTGCGACTCTAACAGTCGGAGCATATGTGTCGTTTGCACAGGAAGTTTCGATTTTCGGTATTAAGATAGGCCAGGTGGAAGCGGAAGCAACGTTTACAAAAGGCTTTACATGGGAAACTGAAAATACCTCAACTATCGAGCAGACTATTTCGTACAATGCAAGTGCCGGTGAAGATAAAGTGGCATTCTATTCAATACCTATGGAAATATATGAGTATACATCATATATACCTGACGGTAAAGGCGGATATGAGGAAGTTTTGACGACAGTAAACAAGCCTCACGAGGCTTGTGTAAAACTGCTGGGGTTAGATGAGTATGAGAATATAGCGAAAGATTACAGTGTTCTTCCAAAGGTTTCCAACAGCGTTTTAAAGCATGAAATAGGAGATCCTTCGACATATCCTAAAGATCCTGACAGCTATGGGAGTAAACTTGTAGCGAAATATGAAGGCACGCCTTCTTCAGTAGGATATACCTCGAAAGCAGGTGGAGACAGTATAAGTCAGGAAATTACAATGACTAAAGAGAAAAGGAATTCTTTTGTAGACACGACAGCTGTTGAAGCAAAAGCGGGAGCAGGAGCAGGAGGTGTCACTGTCGGTGTTGTTGCGGGTTTTGAAGGCGGAGTCGGAACTGTAAAAATAAGTACGGAAGGAAACTCTTTTTCCGGAGAGATGCAGGCGATGCCTATGGAAGCAAAACCTTATGGTTATGGCATGAACTGGCGGATATTTTGTCATAGTTATAAAGAAGGAAAAACTTCGTTCCCTGTTGTCAATTATGCAGTTTCAGAGGTGAGTCAGCCGTCATCGCTACCGGAAGATTTTAAACAGAATATATCCGAGACTACTTCCGAGTCGGTAACTTTGACTTGGAGTTATGATAAATTTGTTTCGGGTTTTCAACTGTACCGCTATTATGAATTTCCTGATGGCGGGGGAAGTTATAAATTGGAATATGTACCTTTCTCTTCAGGAAAGAAAGAAAGTGACGGAACTTACACATTCTCATACACTGATAAAGGACTGAGTCCATATACGGAATATAAATATCAAATACAAACTGTAAATGCCGCTAATGCTGAATCTACAAGTATATATAGCGAACCTATAGTTTGCCGTACGAAAACTGAAGTCGGTTATCCTAAGATTACGGTTGACGGTTTAAACAGTGATGGCAAACTGGTTATTTATCCGGACTCAAGTGCGGAGGCTACAGTCTCACTGGAGAACCCTGAAAAATATAAGAGTATATCGTATCAATGGCAGAGATTTGTTAACGGAGATTGGAAAAATATTGCGGGAGCGAAGAGTAATAAATATGCAATAATAAATGCAAGTTCTGCGGATAACGGTAAGTATCGTTGCCTTGTAAACGTTATTTATTACGACACAAATGCAGCACAAAATTACTATATTTCTGCATATTCAAAGGAATTCGAGACAGCATATTCAAAGAGAACAACTGCTGTGGATTTTATTGTGAACAGCCATACTTATGGCAGTGAAGAAAGTGCACAGTACGGAGGTATACATGCACAAATAGAACTTCATTCGGCAAACAGAAATAATTCGACGGCACCTAACGGAACGGTAAGTTTTATTATAACCGGAGTGGATTATAAGCTCACTAAAACGGTAAAACTTGCAGTTTCCGATAGGCCAAAGACTTTTGGAGATGAAAGTAAATATTATTCAAATGCATCGATTGATATTCCGAACCTTCCAAAAGGCGCTTATACAGTAAATTATTATTACGGTGGTGACAGGGTATTTAAGGATGCTCAGTCGAATTCCGGAAAAATGGTAATAATAGGTAAGAATTTTAGGGGATATACGATGGTTTTGACCAACGGAAAGGGAGAGAAGCTGAATAAATTTACATATGGTGATGTGATAAAGGGTACAGTCTATGAATACGGATGGGCAAACTCCGAGCCGGAAGAAATTGAACACGCCAGATACTTTAGGATTCTCAAAGATGGAAATGATGAAAATAATGATGATGACTGGCAGAATTTCAAGTCGGGGAGTAAAACTCCTGATGTGGGTCATTACACAATAATATGGAGGAATGCAGGTTTAGAAATGTCAAGAACAGACTTTGCTGTCGAGCCTAAGCCTATAAAAGTTTCCATAAAAAATAAAGATAATGTAAAAACACAGACTGTAGAGGACAACCTGCCTGTTATAACGTGTTATGATTTGAGTAAGGAAGAGTTGGCTGCATTAAAACTGTCTTATAAAGCGGTAAATTCTGCAGGTAAGGAAGTTACGCTCAAAAATGGAATGGATCCCGGAAATTATACGATAACACCATGTATAACATCCGATGCGCCGGACAGCATTAACAATTATGATATAAAATTTACTTCGGGCAAGTATACGGTTGTAGGTATAAGTTATAATCTGAAGGTGCAGGCTGAGCCTTATACGGACAGCTCCGGTAAGAGAATTGTAGGTAAAGCCGCAATTAATACAGGTAGCGGTACGGAAACCGTCGATGCTCATTTCACAAAGGGTGAGGCGGTGCAGATGATTGCAAAACCTGATAAAGGATATGAAGTCGATTACTGGGAAGTTGCGGTTACGGGTAGCAATAAAACAAAACATCCGGCATCTTCACTGCTCAATCCGAATATATTAAATCTTAATATGGAGGCTGCGGAGACTGTTGTTAAGGTTTACTTCAAATTGAAGCCGTTAATCCTTACAGTAGGTGCAGACAAAGGAGGAACTGTTTCCTGCTCGGATAAATATTTTGCATCCGGAGCTAAAGTGAAAAGCGGAGCGAAGTTTGATTTTACGGCAAAACCTGAAGCAGGGTACCATTTTAAACAATGGGAGTATAGCGAAGTGGGTTCAAATACAAAATATTTGGACGGTGTGAGTAATAAAGACGGCAGCAATACTTTGACCGTTAATGTAGGCACCAATACGATAGGCATAAAAGCAATCTTTGAAAGAGACGACTATAAGCTGAATCTTGACGGAATGATTAACGCATTCTATATGAAACCTAGTGAAGTGGCAGGGGAACCTCCTGTGAAAACTTATATAGCAGACGGAGAAAGCGTGCCGGGCGATACGGAAATCACAGTGCTTCCTAAGAACGGATATAAAGCGGCAAAAGATGCTGTATTCAAAATAAACGGAAAAGATACGGATTCAGGAGACAGTTGTAAATTCCTGATCAAGAAAAATACAACCGTATCGCTTGAGACTGTAAGAGAGAGCTTTTCAATTTCAACCGAGGCACAGAATGGTAATATCAAGGTTGAGATAGACGGAAAAGAAGCGAAAGCTTCAGAGTTGGCGAAGGTCAGCGGCGGAAGCAACATAAAATTTATTGCACATGCCGATAGAGGATATCACTTTGTGAAGTGGCAGGTCAATGAAGTTGACAATCAGGAAAAGACTGAGACCTTGTCCGTTCCTGAGATTGGAGAAAACCTTAAAGTGACTGCGGTATTTGAAGCAAGTGTCGAATCAAAGGCCAAGGCAAGTGTAACTCCGGCTACTCGCGGAAAGATGTTCTATACCATCTATGACAGCTATGGAGATGCTATAGCCGAAGACGTTGAGATGCCTGCCGAAGGAATAGGCGTCTATAAGGGTGAGAGTATACTCTTTAGGGTTAAAACAAATGACGGAAGCATGGTAGAACAGTGGATCCGTGATACCGAAAGAATCTTCAGCGCTTCAAAAACCTATCCGAAAGACCGGATTGAAGTTGACGGACAGGATATAAATGTGAATGTTATACTTGTAGCATCCACACAATACCCTTTCTACTTCCTGCCTTTTGATTCAAACGGAAGTCTGGAAGGAAAGGCTGACGGAAATAATATAGTAAGCGGAGCGGAGATTCCGGGAGGAAGCATGATTGAGCTTACGGCAACTCCGGGAAACAACTATATGGTAGACTATTGGACAGTTACCGAGGGAGACACCGGAGTAGCTGAAAACACTGAAAAAGTTTTGGAACAAAACGGTACGGCAGTTGTTGATCCTGTTTATATAATAAACGGACTTGGAGGATTCAATACTGTGAGAGTTCACTTCAGAGAACTTGCCGTTAACGCTGTAAAAGTAAATGATGATGAAGCGGGAACGGGAGACATTGTTTATGCGACACCTGTTAATCCTGCTGATAACGGAAATATTTCAGAAAAGAGTAAGGATGTCAGAGATGGCGGAAAAGTTGTTGTGAATATTAAAGTAAACGACATGTATTACGGTAAGGTTGACCGAATTCGTCAGCTAATAGCAAAAACGATAAATGATGATGCCGTTGTCGAGGCTGAACTTAAAAATGATGTCTATAAGTTGACTGTTTACAATTTGAAGAGTGCATTGACAATTGCACCGAAAGATTTGTTAATGAAGAAAGTCTACCCTGAAATTAAGGTTAAGGATATCACAGTGGACTATACGGGAAAGCCTTTGAGTGCATCGGCAATTGACGGCTCTGCAACTGTAGAGGGAAATAAAATTGAAGGAACATGGAGTTTTGCAGGTTCACCTGATTTAGAAAATGCAAATACCGGAATGACCGTTCAGGTTAAGTTTACTCCTGTTGACATTGCATATTTAGAAAAAAGCTGTGATATCAAAGTTACTATTAATAAAGCGACACCTGGCGGGAAACCGTCTTATAAGGCTATCACTTCTGACGGAAAGCATCTTAGCGATGCGGAGCTTTCTATAGGGAGTATACTACCTGTAGGCGGCAAGATTGCATGGAAACTTCCAAATGATACTGTAGTGAAAAATAACACTGAATATGAATGGATATATACGCCTGCCGACACAAAAAATTACAATACACTTAAAGGAAAGATCAAACTATATGTTGCTTCAGGAGGATCTTCGGGAGGCAACCCTCCGGGTGGAGGTTCGTCAGGTGGAGGTTCCGGCGGTCCGGGCGGTTCGTCAGGTGGAGGTTCCGGCGGTTCGTCAGGCGGCGGTTCCGGCGGCATTTCAGGCGGATCGGGTAATCCTTCTCTTAAGAAACAGACCGTTGATATTCTGTTGTCAATAGGCGAAAAAATGCTTAACTTGAAAGCTGATTTAATTGAAGACAGAGCAGTTATTTCCGATAAGGACATGGATGACGTTATTAATATGATAAATAGCGGCGGCAAAGATAAAAAATTATCCATAGACGCATCAAAGATTAAGCAGACTGTTAACAGTATTGTTATGCCGACCAAGTTGATTAAAGCGACAACAGGGACGGCGGCGGATAAGAATAAAGCCATAGAGAGCATGACTGTAAAATTAAGCAAGGGAGAAGCTGAGTTTGATGCTTCCGCTCTTTCGGCAATTTCAAGTCAGGCAGACGGTAAGAATATAACAATGAGCGTAGGTAAAATAAAGGTAGACAAACTGAATGCAAAACAGCGCAAAGCTATTGAGAATATGGATGTTTACGGAATGCTTGATATATCTGTGAAATCTGATAAGCAGGTGATTTCAGACCTTAAGGGCGGGAATGTAAAAGTTTATATTCCGTTCGAAATACCCGGGGGAAAAGATGCTGCGCGCTTTGCATTATGGCATGTATCTGATGACGGTGATAAGCTCAGAATCAATACGGAATATAAAGACGGAAAACTTTCATCAAAATTAGGACACTTCTCTGAATATGCAATCGCATACGATAAGTTCAACTTTAGTGATGTGCCTAAGGATGCATATTATATGAACGCCGTAGCTTGGGCTGTAGAAAAGGATATTACCAAAGGAACTACAAAGACTACATTCAGTCCGGATGAGATATGTACGAGAGCTCAGATTGCGGTATTCATTTGGAGAGCTGCAGGAATGCCTAAGGCTGAGAAAGCTGATAATCCGTTCAAGGATGTAAAAACAGGAAGCTATTACTATGATGCACTTCTCTGGGCATATGAAAAGGGAATAATATCAGGCACGAGCAAAACGAGTTTCAGTCCGGATGCGGCTTGTACAAGGGCACAGACAGTTGCAATACTGTATCGATTTGCAGATTCGCCTAAAGTAAGCACTTCCAATACTTTCAAAGATGTAGAATCTTCCGCCTACTACAATAAGGCTGTAAGCTGGGCAGTAGAAAACGGAATAACATCGGGTACGAGTGCAACTGCTTTCAGTCCTGATTCTGATTGCACAAGAGCTCAGATTGTGACATTACTTAACAGATATATGACAAAGAAGTAAAGCGTTGCAAGTGTGGACAAGCATTACAAAGAGCAATTATGTCTATTGAAGAGATAATAGGCAAGAACAAAACCTTCTCAATTTGAGTGTTCAAGAAAGAAATACATATGATCAGGAAAAGCTTGGACATGAAAAAGGAATATAAAAATAAGAAGTGTCGGTGTAGTCTTTGGCTGCACCGATATTTCTTATTTCTAAAGGTTTGTCAATAAATATGCATTGTAATCCTACAGTAACATATGTGCTGACAACTGAGAAGTCGGTTCGACTGTAGAGTCAAAGTAATATTGCATATATAGACATATAATGATACAATATGTCTATATAAAACGGAGGTGACAATTATGTTTGCACAGAAAGAAGTAATCAGACCGTCTGCAGATTTGCGAAATCACTACAACGAAATTTCAAAACAATGCCGTGAAGATAATGAAGCAGTTATTATTACGGTAAATGGAAGGGGAGACACTGTTTCTCTCGGATATGAAGAATATAAGAGAATGAAATCCAGAATTGAGCTTTTGGAGATTTTGGCAGAAGCGGATGAGGATGTCAAGTACGGAAGAGTCGCGCCTGTGAAGGATACTTTTGATGACTTAAGAAGTCTTCTTAAGGAGGGCAAAGCTTGAAGTACGAAGTTATACGAACAGACACGGCAGATTCATTGATCCGAAAGATTGTCCTGTATGTTGCAGAGAATTTTGGAAATGATGTTGCATTGGAGAAATTGGATTATCTTGAAAAATCAATTATGAGTCTGGGGGATAATCCGCACATTGGCGTAGAACCAAGATATAATGTGCTGAAGCGACAAGGATACTTGGTTCTTATTTTGGAAAAAGATCTTGTATTTTATAAGGTTGATGATAATAAGAAGCAGCTCATCGTCTATGCAGTTGTAGAACAGAGACAGGATTATTTAAGTATTATAAGAGGCTTGTAGATTTTATGATTTTCTGCCGGTTTATCGGATGTAAAATCCTGTTTCATCAGGTTCTCTTTTTCCGGGCTTTTCGATATTACTTCTGAATTTGTAATATCCGCTTTCACTTTCTTACGTCGGTCAGCTAAGGTATAGTAAGCCCTGTAGGCGGAGACAGTTTCAGACTGCTCATAACAAGCAGCTAGAGTATAGTGCTTGAGTCCAAGCTGTTCAGTCTATGTTTGACAATCCCGGAAAATTAACTCCCAAATAAAGTTGTATCAGAATACTTCTCAAAGTGTAACATATGTCTTGACAATTAAGAAAATTAACTCCCAAATTCCCCTTGATATCTTGAAATATTGCCTGTTAAATGGTAAAATATAAAAATATTGATTCGGATATGGGGGCGATGTTTTATGGAAATCGATATCAAAAAACTGTATAGAGAAACAGAAAAATTTGACGGAAAAGAAGTTGTTATTTCAGGATGGATAAGAAATAACAGAGCTTCAAATAAATTTGGATTCATAGAGCTTAATGACGGCAGTTTTTTTAAACCGATACAAATTGTATATGAGAGTGATTTCATTGATAATTTCGATATCGTAGCAAAGGCTAATTTGGCTACGGCCATAAAAGTTGTAGGAAAAACGGTACTGACACCCGAAGCGAAACAGCCTTTTGAAATAAAAGCATCGAAAATAGAGATTCTTGCGGATTCAAACGAGGACTATCCGCTCCAAAACAAACGCCACAGTATGGAATTTTTGAGAGAGATTGCACATTTGAGACCGAGGAGTAACACTTTTTCGGCGGTATTCAGAATAAGGTCGATGGTGGCTTATGCAATACATAAATTTTTTCAGGAGAGAGGTTTTGTATATGTTCATACACCTATTATAACCGGGAGCGATTGTGAAGGTGCGGGAGAAATGTTCCGGATAACGACACTTGACATGGAAAATCTCCCTAAAAATCAAACGGGAGAAATTGACTATTCAAAAGATTTCTTCGGTAAAGAAGCGAGCCTTACGGTCAGCGGGCAGCTTGAAGGTGAAACTTATGCCCTGGCATTTAAAAAGATATATACATTCGGACCTACGTTCAGAGCGGAAAATTCAAATACGGCAAGACATGCGTCGGAATTTTGGATGATAGAACCTGAGGTGGCATTTGCGGAGCTTGAAGATAATATGAAACTTGCGGAGGATATGATTAAGTACATAATAAAATATGTTCTTGAGAATGCTCCCGAAGAGATGGATTTTTTCAATAAATTTGTGGATAAGGGTTTAAAAGAAAGGCTTAACGGTATTGTAAATTCAAAATTTACACATGTAACATATACAGAAGCGGTCGATATTCTCTTAAAGTCCGGCAAAAAATTTGAATATCCGGTCGAGTGGGGAATCGACTTGCAGACCGAGCATGAAAGATATATAACGGAAGAAGTTTTTGGAAAACCCGTATTTGTTACGGATTATCCGAAAGAGATCAAAGCATTTTATATGAGGCTGAATGATGATAATAAAACTGTAGGAGCTATGGATCTTTTGGTGCCGGGTGTCGGAGAGATCATCGGAGGCTCTCAGAGAGAAGAGCGTTATGATGTTTTGGCTTCCAGAATGAAAGAATCGGGATTGGAAGAAAAGGATTATTGGTGGTATCTCGACCTGAGGAAATACGGCGGAGTTAAACATTCAGGATACGGACTGGGATTTGAGAGAATAATAATGTATTTGACCGGCATGGGAAATATACGAGATGTTATACCGTTTCCGAGAACACCTAAGTCGGCAGAGTTTTAGTTGTACGACGGGATGCAGCGGGTTTTAGATATATCTGAAAAATTACGAATCAGCCGGGATTTAATGTACATATATGTTTAATGTCAAACGATAATATCCGGCGAAGTATTAAAGGAATCATGAAATTAAGAGAGAGGTGAGTTTATGGCGTTCAAAGAGAGAGTATACAATTTTTCGGCAGGTCCGTCGGCATTGCCGTTGTCAGTTATGGAAGAGGTCGCAAAGGAAACGACAAACTATATGGAATCCGGTATGGGTGTTATGGAGATGAGCCACCGTTCAGCCGAATTTAAAAAAATAATCGAAGATGCGGAAAAAGATTTAAGAGATATTATGGAGATTCCTGACAACTATAAAGTGTTGTTTTTGCAAGGCGGCGGAAATACACAGTTCTCGATGGTTCCGATGAATTTGTTCAGAAAATCTTACAAGGCGGACTATATAGTTACAGGTTCGTGGGCTAAGAAAGCGGCTAAAGAAGCTGAAAAATTCGGAACGGTGAATGTAATAGCGTCTTCTGAGGATGATACGTTTTCATATATCCCGAAAGTTTCACCGAATGATATAGATAAAGATGCCGATTATGTTTATATAACGACGAATAATACGATTTACGGGACAAGGTACACGTGGCTTCCTGAAACGGGAGATATCCCTTTGGTCGGAGATGCATCGTCAAATATTTTATCTGAAAAGATGGATGTGAAAAAATTCGGGATCCTATGGGCAGGTGCACAGAAGAACATAGGACCGGCAGGACTTACGATAGTAATAATAAGAGAAGACCTGATAGGATTTGCAAAAGAAAATTGTCCGGTGATGATGGATTATAAGACACATGCGGATGCAGATTCACTTTATAATACACCGCCGGCATTCTGTATTTACTTTGCAGGTAAAGTGTTTAAGCACATCAAAAAACAGGGCGGCATAGAAGCGATGGAAAAGATTAATTTAAAAAAAGCGGGACTGCTCTATGACTATATTGACAGCAGCAAGCTTTACAGCTGTCCGGTTGCAAAAGAAGATCGTTCTTTAATGAATGTAGTGTTTGTAACGGGAAATCCGGATTTGGATAAAAAGTTCGTCAAGGAAGCCAAAGAATCGGGACTTCACAATTTAGGCGGGCATAGGAGCATAGGCGGAATGAGAGCCAGCATATATAATGCTATGCCTGTAGAGGGAGTGGAGAAACTGATCGAATTCATGAAAAAATTTGAGAAAGACAATATGTAAAAGAACTTCGTGGAATCCTGCAAAGCGAACGGATTTGTTTTGTGCGGATTCCTATTAAATTTGTCACTTATGCTTGAAAACGGATTCTGCTTAAATATAATCCGGATTACCACGGGTAAAATAAATTTTGTAAATAGAATGAGGATATTATGAAGCTTAAAGAACTTATAGTTGCGAGTCAAAATAAACATAAAATTGATGAAATCAAAGAGATATTAAAACCTTTGGGATTTAGCGTGATATCAAGGGACGAGGCGGGAATTCCCGATTTTGAGATAGAAGAAAACGGAGAAACCTTTGAAGAAAATTCACTTTTAAAGGCAAAGGTTATATGTGAACATTGCAATAAGCCTGTGATTGCGGATGATTCGGGACTTAGCGTTGATGCGCTTGACGGTGCCCCCGGAGTTTATTCGGCAAGATTTGCAGGAGTTCCGAGCAATGACAGGAAAAATAATGAAAAGCTTGTTTCTTTGGTTTGTAATTTGGATTATGAAGAAAGAAAGTGCGCTTTTGTTTCGGTGGTTACAATAGTATTTCCCGACGGAAGAATTTTTTCGGGAAGGGGAGAATGTTCCGGGCATCTGTTGCTTGATGAGAGAGGTTCGGGCGGGTTCGGCTATGACCCGCTGTTTGTTCCTGACGGTTTTGATAAGACGTTCGCAGAGCTGAGCGGCGAAGAGAAAAACAGTATAAGTCATCGTAAAAAGGCTTTGGACGATTTGAAAGAAAAGCTGAGAATATCAATGTTTTAAAATTTGATCGCTTAATTTTTCGGCATGCGTTAAACTGCATTCGGTGATGCCGTATATTTCAGGTTATATAAGATTCATAGCAGTAATATCGGAGAACTTTGATGAGTAAAAAACGTGTCTCAAGTATCATTTTTAACATAATACACAGATTGCAGAGTTCATATTATAGGGGAGTGGCTGCGGAGTTGGCATTTTATTTTATGTTGTCTTTGATTCCGCTAATTTTGATTTTGACTCAGGTATTGGGTGTTTTTCAAATTTCTTTGAAAAATTTGCAGGAGATGCTTTATCAATATCTTCCGAATGAGGCTGCGAAGGCTTTAACAAAGCTTTTACCTAACAGAGGAAACGGAAATGTATCGTTCAGTATATTTTCAGCTATATTAGCGTTGTGGGCGGCGTCAAAAGCGCAGTTTTCGCTTATGAGGATATGCAATTTTACATTTACGGGAAAATTGAGCGTGAAAAATTTTTTCAGAGAGAGATTTATTGCGATAAAAACTCTTATAGTAACTCTTTTCACATTTCTTTTCAGTTTTCTGATATTGATGTACGGGGAGATTATAATAAATGCCGTTTCCGCTTATGTCAGAGGAGTTGTGGGATATAAATTTCAAATTTCATATGCATGGTTCGTTCTCAGGTGGGTTTTGGGAATGGGAGTTTATTTCTTTATGGTAAGTTATATTTATTATGTTTTGCCGACCAACAGAGTGTCTTTTAGAAATATTGTCCCGGGAAGCCTTGTGGCATCTACGGGAATGTTCATAGTCACATTTATTTATTCATCATTCAGCATTAAATTTGCAAATTATGATTTGCTTTATGGATCGTTTGCGGCGATAATATCCCTTTTGGTGTGGTTTTGGCTTATCGGATGGATGATTGTAATCGGAATACTTTTCAATGCCGCATGGCAGGATACAAAATAATAAAGACGGTTTATTTTACCGGTTTATGGAGTCATAGACGGCAGATTTACAGTGATGCTCAACAACAATGATAATTTTTTTAAAATATATGGAACAACTCACTTTACTGTGCTAAAATGTTAATGATTACGACATAATTATTGCAAAGTGTAAAAACGGTGTTGCAAATGTGATTTTGATATATGTGAATGAGAGGGGGGTTTTTCTATGAAATACTTAATAGTTGTGACAGACGGGGCGGGTGACAGACCTCTTGACAGCATAGGAGGATTGACTGCTTTACAAAAAGCGGATATGCGATATATAAATGAGCTTGCAAAGACGGGAGTCATAGGGACGGTTAAAACTGTACCGGATAACATGCCTCCGGGGAGCGATGTCGCAAACTTGTCGGTTATGGGGTATGATCCGGCAATTTACCATACAGGAAGATCTCCGCTTGAAGCTGCGAGTATGGGCATCGACATGTCACCTACAGATGTGGCTTTCAGATGCAACCTCATAACGCTTACAGGCGACGGGGATTATGAAGATCTGATAATACACGATCACAGCTCGGGAGATATCAGCACGAAAGAAGCGGCGGAACTTATACAGGACGTAAATAAACATTTTGAAAATGAAAATATAAAGTTTTATCCCGGCGTAAGCTATAGGCACTGCATGATAGTGAAAAACGGAGATACAAACTATGAGCTGGTGCCTCCGCATGATGTTCTTGAGAAAAAGGCGGGAGACTATTTACCGAAAGGCGAGGGCTCTGAATTTATAACGGATATGATGAAAAAAAGTTATGAATTTTTATCATATCATCCGATAAACAGGAAAAGAGCGGAAAAAGGTCTTAATCCGGCAAACACTGTCTGGATATGGGGTCTCGGTAAAAAACCGAGTCTTTCCTCTTTTTACGATAAATACGGCATAGACGGAGCCGTGATTTCAGCGGTGGACCTTATAAAAGGTATTGCAGTATGCGCAGGGCTCAAGTCGATTGACGTTCCGGGGGCAACGGGAACCATAGATACCGATTATGAAGGAAAGGCGGGTGCAGCAATAGAATTGTTTAAAGACGGGATTGACTTTGTTTATATACATGTAGAGGCGCCTGATGAATGCAGTCATCAGGGAGATTTGGCAGGGAAAATAAAGTCGCTTGAATTTATAGATGACAGAATAATAAAGCCGGTGGGAGAATACCTTAAAAATTCGGGAGAAGATTATAGAATTCTGGTGGTTCCGGATCATAGAACACCTGTTGAAATAAGGACGCACTCGAGTGAGCCGGTTCCTTTTGTTATATATGACAGCACTGATATTAAGGAGAGAAATGAGATAAATGCATATAATGAGGTGGCGGCAGACAGAGGAATGCATTTTCAAAACGGTTATGAGTTGACAGATTATTTTTTCAGATAGTTTAACAATGGGTATCGACACAGGAAACGGGAAAAAGAAAGGAATACATATGAAAAAAAGCATCACCGTAGTTTTGACATTGATTATAACCTTGACGGTATTTTCGCCTGTTCGGAGTTGTGCAGTAGCAATTACCGAGATTCCGGAGGTAGGAGGAGCTACGGCGGTTGTTTTGGAAACCAAGACGGGAAAAATTGTATATAATAAATATATGGATACACCTATGGAGCCTGCCAGTACAACAAAAATTATGACGGCTCTTTTAGCATTGGAAAATCTCGACTTGAAGAAAGAGATAACGATAGATTCCGAAGTTCCGTATACCGAAGGAAGCAGGATATATCTTGTTGAAGGTGAAGTGATAACGGTGGAGAATTTACTTTATGCGATGATGACGGAGTCTGCGAATGATTGTGCGGTTGCATTGGCTAAAGCTGTAGCGGGATCTGCAGATAAATTTGCACTTATGATGAATAAAAAAGCCAAAGAAATAGGTGCGGAAAATACTCATTTTGTGAATCCCAACGGATTGCATGTCGACGGGCATTATTCGACGGCACATGATTTGGCGCTTATCGCCAGAGAGGCTATGAAAAATGCAAAATTCAGGGAGATAGTGACAACGTATAAATGGACTGTTCCCGCGACAAATAAACAACCGGAAAGATATCTTTACAATACCAACAGGATGCTTTATGACAGCAAACACAAAGTCACGGTAAGAGGGCAAAATATACCGTGCAAATATAAGGGGACGACCGGAATAAAAACCGGCTATACAAGCCATGCAGGGGGCTGTTTGGTTGCAGGAGCTGCAAGAGATGCGGATGAATGGATAGCGGTATCACTAAAGAGTACTGAAAAAGGCAGGTTTGCGGACTGTATAAGCTTGCTTGATTTTGCATTTTCTCATTATAAAACGGTCAAACTGAAAGATAAAAACAAACCCATAGGAGAGATAGAAATCAGTAAATCAAAAAAGGGAGACTATGCTGTATTTCCCAAAGAAAATGTTTACGGTGTTTTCGAGAGAAATAAAAAAGCAAAAACGGTAAGGACTCGGATTGTTATGAAAAAAGGCCTTGAAGCACCGATCAAAAAAGGTACACAGGTTGGAGAAATAAGAGTTTTTGAAGGAAAAGAACAGACGGGGGCAGTAGCTCTAACGGTAAACGAAGATGTAAATGAAAGCAGACTCGCCAAGCTGGGTATAGATATGTCGCCATGGAAGTTTGTTATGAGCATTATAGTGATTCTTGTTACTATATTCTTTCTGTTTATATTGTATCGTACGCATAAAATAAATCAAAAGAAAAAGAGAATTAGAAAAGAGAGAGAACGGGAGAGACGGCGCAGACGATCGGAAGACGATTGGCCATATGTGAGGTAAAGTATGTTTGATATTCAGGAAAATTTAAAAAAATTGCCGGACAGACCGGGAGTTTATATGCATAAGGACAGTCTCGGGGAAGTGATATACGTAGGTAAAGCCGTTTCTTTAAAAAATCGTGTAAGGCAATATTTTCAATCTTCGAGGAACCGGGAACTGAAAGTCAGGTCAATGGTAAAAAATATTTCCGAATTTGAATATATCGTTACGGATACCGAAATGGAAGCGCTGATCCTCGAATGTAATCTTATAAAAAAATATAAGCCGAAATATAATATACTTTTGAGAGACGATAAAACTTATCCGTATATCAAAGTAACAATGAAAGAAGAGTGGCCGAGGGTTTTAAAAACAAGAACCGTCAAACACGACGGATCGAAATATTTCGGACCTTATACCGACGTATCCGCAGTGAATAACATTGTGGATTTTTTAAACGGTTTTCTTAAACTGAAAGGTTGCAGTCAAAAACAATTCTCAACATCAAGCAGACCTTGTCTGAACTATCATATAGGAAGATGTGCGGGATTGTGTTCTATTGATAAGGGAAGTGAAGAAGACATCAGAGAAGAGTATTTAAAATCAGTTTCCGTTGCGATTGAGTTTCTATCGGGCAGGAGCAGGAAAATAGCGGAGCAGCTTACACAGGAGATGAGGACTGCGGCTGAAGAGCTGAGATTTGAAGATGCGGCATATTTAAGGAATCAGATTCATGCGATGGAGGCACTCGGAGAAAAGCAAAGCGTGGTAAAGCAGGAAGCGGGAGATATAGATGTCGTCATATGTTTAAAACGAGGTGACAGAGGCCACATCGTGCTCTTCTTTGTTAGGGACGGAAAACTCGTGGGACGCGAAAGCTTTCGCCTCGATACCGTTGTCGGAATTAATGACAATGAAGCGGTAAGAGAGTTTATAACACAGTATTATTATTCTCCTGAAAGGATACCGGGAGAAATTCTTATAGAAGAACATATAGATGATGAAGAACTTATCGGGAGAAGGCTTACCGATATAAAACAGAAAAAAGTTATGCTTCAGGTACCTAAGAGAGGGCATAAAAAGGCACTTTTAGAGCTTGCAATTAAAGATTCTCTCGTTTTATCAAAGTCGATTGATGATAGAGAAGCGTCGAAAAAAGAGCGTATAGACAGCATAAATAAGCAGCTTGAAGAAATAATAGGGCATCAAATCAACAGGATAGAGGCATATGATATCTCAAACATTAACGGTGTGGACTCTGTAGGAGCTATGGTGGTGTTTGAAAATACGGCTGCAATAAAAAACGATTTCAGGAAATTTAAGATAAGGACGGTTGAAGGCGCGGATGATTTTGCAAGTATGCAGGAAGTTATATACAGGCGCTTCAAAAGGTTTTTAGACGGGGATAAAGCTTTTTCGAAGCTCCCGGATATAATTTTCATGGATGGAGGAAAGCCTCAGATCACTGCGGCTGAACAAGTGCTTGCCGCCATGAAACTGGATATCCCGGTAGCGGGTATGGTCAAAGATGATAATCATAGAACAAGAGGGCTTATTTGGAAAGAAAAAGAATATAAGCTTTCAGAATATCCTATACTTTTTAAATATGTTACGGCTATACAGGATAAGGTTCATGAGTTTGCGATAGATTATCATACGGGAATAAGAAATAAAAGCTTGGAAAAATCGATTTTAGATGACATAAAAGGGATAGGAAAGGCGAGGAAAAAGAGCTTGATACGGGAGTTCGGCAGCATAGAGGCGATAAAAGCGGCATCAGAGGCTGAACTTGCCGGAATTCCGGGTATGAACGTAAAAGCTGCAAGGGCGATAAAGGAGTTTTTTGTAGAGCGAGAAACGTAATATGATGAAATTTCCGGAAAAATATGAGAGAGGATGAACATCCCCGGATTTTTGAGGTCGGGCTCATTGGCAGCCCTTTTATTTTTCTCTTCATAGCCAAGGCCCGAACATCTTTCGCATTGTCAAAATCGGTTGCTTATTTTTATTTTTAATGATATAGTTATTTTATCAGTGAGTTTTTAATTTATATGGAGGCAAAGATATGAATGAAGATAAAAAATCAAATGATTGCGGATGCGGATGTGGCTGCGGACATGATCATGAGCACGATTATGAACCTGAGTATATAACTTTGGAATTTGATGATGACACTGAAATTGTCTGTGAAATCCTCGGGGCGTTTGATGTGGGAGACAAAGAATATATAGCGCTTGCTCCGGAAGACAAAGAAGATGAAGTTTACTTTTACGGATATAAAGAAAACGGAGAAGAGTTTGAGCTTGTGGAAATTGAGAGCGATGATGAATTTCAGGAAGTTGTCAAGGTTTTCAATCAGCTTATGGGTGAATAGTTTTATGTTATCAAATGACCTCCGGGATTCGGAGGTCATTTTAGGTTACAAACAATGTAGATTGAAAGGGACTCGTATCGAGGATCGTGTGAAACAAAATGAGAAAGTATGATGTTATAATTGTGGGTGCGGGAGCAAGCGGCGTTTTTATGGCATATGAGCTCAGCAAATTAGATCATAATGCTAAAGTACTTATGATTGATAAGGGGAGAAAACTTGAAGGAAGAATCTGCCCGATAAAAGAAGGCAAAGTGCCGAATTGCATAAAGTGCAGCCCGTGCCATATAATGAACGGATATGGAGGGGCGGGAACTCTTTCTGACGGAAAGTATAATATTACTAATGAATTTGGAGGAGAACTTCACAATTATGTGGGTGAAGAAAAAGCAATAGAACTTATGGAATATGTGGATCAGGTTCTTTGCAGTATGGGCGGAGAGGATGCCAAGCTGTATTCTACGGGCAGCTCCAAGCTTAAAACAGTCTGTTTGAGAAATAATTTGCATCTTTTGGATGCAAAAGTGAGACATTTGGGTACAGACAGAAATATAAGGATATTGGGAAGAATTTTCGACGCCTGTAGAGAGCATATAGAGATGGAATTCGGCGTGTCGGCGACAAATGTTGAAAAAATTGACGACGGATTTTGTATTACGACTGATAAAGGAGATAGACTTGGGTGTAGGGACCTTGTTTTGGCAACGGGCAGGAGCGGTTCCAAATGGATGAGCCATATATGTGAACAGATGGGTATAAAGTCCAAGAGAAACAGAGTGGATATAGGTGTTCGAGTGGAACTTCCCGCATTGATATTCAAACATATTACGGATGACGTTTACGAGAGCAAAATAGTCTATCAGACTGAAAAATATAACGATATGGTCAGGACATTTTGTATGAATCCTTACGGAGAAGTTGTTGCCGAGAATACCAACGGGATAGTTACGGTAAACGGACACAGTTATGCCGATCCGAGTCTTCACACTGAAAATACGAATTTTGCACTGCTCGTTTCAAACAGTTTTACCGAACCTTTTAAAAACAGTAATGAATATGGAGAAGCCATAGCAAGGCTTTCAAATATGCTCGGAGGAGGTGTTCTGCTTCAGAGATTCGGAGATCTTGTAAAGGGGAGAAGGAGCAGTGAACGACGCATGCAGAAATGTTTTACAAGGCCTACGCTCAAAGCGGTTGCAGGGGACCTTTCACTTGTTATTCCGAAAAGACAGCTTGACAGTATAATTGAGATGATATATGCACTTGATAAAATAGCACCGGGTACGGCAAATGAAGACACTTTACTTTATGGCGTGGAAGTTAAATTTTATAATTCCAAAGTTGAAGTTGACAGCAATCTTGAAACGAAGGTAAAAGGACTTTATGCATTAGGTGACGGTTCGGGAGTAACACATTCTTTATCTCAAGCTTCCGCCAGCGGTGTTTACGCAGCAAGAATTTTGGCTAATAAATATACAAAATAAATGCGTAGTAAGCAGTTTAGAAAATATTCATATCGGGAAAATTCTATTTTGGGAGGAGCATTGACAATGAAGGACAGATATGATGTGGTTATAGTCGGAGGAGGTCCTGCGGGACTTTCCGCAGCTGTAAATGTTTTGGCGAGAGGTAGAACACCCTTGGTCCTGAAAGCGGGGGAAAGCAATCTCGAAAAGGCGGAAAAAGTAAACAACTATCTCGGATTTATGGATATAAGCGGCAAAGACATGCAGGAAAAGTTCATGGAGCATGCGATAAGTATGGGGGCTGCTGTTATAAAAAGCAAGGTCTCGAATGTAATGCCGTTCAACGGGCAGTTTATGCTGAACATAGACGGAAATGTAGTAGCTGCGGAAGCGGTGATTTTAGCTACAGGAGCAGGAAGAGCCGGGGAAATACCGGGTGAAAAAACATTGCTCGGAAGAGGAGTAAGCTATTGTGCTACATGTGACGGGATGCTTTTCAGAGGCAAGAAAGCGGCGGTTTCAGGCAACAGTGCAAACCTTTTGGATGAAGCGGATTTTCTCCGTGCGGCGGGCGTGGATGTTACTATAATAAATAAAAAAGAATATGATGCTAAGGAAACTCACGGGATCCCGTTTATACAAGATGAGATTGAGGAGATTCTGCCGGGAGCATTCGGAACTGTGGGTGAATTAAAACTTAAATCCGGAAAAAATATAAAATCGGACGGCGTATTTTTGCTTAGAAACACCATTTCTCCGGAGGCCTTAATTTCGGGGATCGGAATGGAAAAAGGAAGAATAACGGTAGATTGCAATATGAGAACAAATATAGAAGGGGTATTTGCATGCGGTGATTGTGCGGTACAACCTCTCCAGGTATCAAACGCTGTAGGAACAGGGCTTATTGCGGGGCAAAATGCCGCAAAATATGTTGACAAGATAAATCGCAAATGATACACTTATAACAAGTATATAGGTAGTAAGGTTCAGCGTATGCAAGTTGTCATAAGCTTGAATACGCTTTTTCTATACTATGTTATGCTAATCATAGTTAGGAGGAAAAAGCCCATGAGCGTAGGAACAGTAAAATGGTTTAACTCGGAGAAGGGCTACGGATTCATCTCTGATGATGACAGCGGTAGCGATATCTTCGTACATTTTTCTGCTATTCAGCAAGATGGATACAAGAGCTTAAAAGAAGGTCAGAAGGTTAGCTTTGATATAGAGCCTGACGGTTTGGACCAAAACAAGACAAGAGCTGCAAATGTAACACTTATTGAAGGTTAGATTATTCAATCACTTAGTCAGGTTAAAGGCTAAGTGATTTTAATTTTTGCAAAAATAATGTGATATGACGACAATTTAACCCTTTTGAGAGGAATGCATATGTTTGAAAATAAAAAGGTTTTTATTCGTGATTTGATTATCACGATAGGAAGTATTGCGGTATGCAGTTTCGCGGCAATGTTTTTCAGAGTGGTTTGGGGCGGAACAGACCTTGTGTGCACAGCATATATTTTAGCGGTAGTTATTGTGGCGAGGCTGACAAACGGTTATTTTTGGGGAATTCTCACTTCTTTTTTAGGAGTTGTTGCCGCAAACTATTTTTTCACATATCCATATTTCTATTTTAATTTTGTTTTGCCGGGATATAAACCGACCTTTATGGTTATGTTTATCATATCACTTACTGTAAGCATGCTTATGGCAAATTCCAAAGTGGCGACATTATCTTCAAAAGAAAGGGAGAGAAAAAGCGAAAGCTTAAACAAGCTGAACAGGGAATTTTCCTCATGCACCGATGCAAGACAAGTTATTGATACAACTCTGAAATTTTTGAAAAAGAATATAGATTTTCAAATATATATATATCTTGATGAGGGAGACAAAAACAAGCCATATGTGGTCAGCAGTTTGCCGAATGAATCCGAAACCGAGCCTGACAGAGCAGTAGTTTATTATACATATGTCAACGGGAAAGTTCTGATAAGAGACGATAGAGCATATGTGCCTATAATGGCGGATCCTGATATATACGGAGTCATAGTGATAAACAAATATGACGTCAATTTTACTACACGAGGTATTCTCCTGTTGGAATTAATAGCCAATCAAACAGCCCTGGCGATAAAACTTACAAAGGCTTGGGAAGCGCAAAAGACGGCATTGATGGAGGCTGAACGTGAGAGGACCAGAAACACCCTTTTGCGATCCATTTCACATGATCTGAGAACACCGCTTACGTCTATATGGGGAGCGGGAAATGCTATCATTGAAGCGGGAAACAATATGAGCAACGAGGAAAAATATAAGCTTGTAAAGGACATAAATGAAGAGGCGAGATGGCTAAATCAAATGGTCGAGAATTTACTTGCAGTAACAAAGATAGATGCAAAAACGGAGATGGTGAAGAAAAGTCCCGAGGTGATCGAGGAAATCATAGAAGAAGCGGTATCAAGATTAAAAACTCGCTTTCCATCGGGAGACATACATGTTAAAATACCGACAGAGGTTTTGGTGGCTCCTATGGACCAAACGTTGATAAAACAAGTTATAATAAATATTGTCGAGAACTCGTTTAAACATGCGGGATATGACAGTAAAGTGTCGATTGAACTTTCCAAGAAAGATGATATGGCGGTCATATCTATAGAAGATAACGGCTTAGGAATTGCGGACGATATGATTGCACAGTTGTTTGATATGAATATGAGCGATAATATAACAGGTGATGAAAAAAGGGGATACGGGCTTGGGCTTCCGTTGTGCAAATCTATAGTGAAAGCGCACGGAGGAATTCTTGCCGGAGAAAATATGGAAGGCGGAGGGCTCAGATTATATTTTACTATTCCGTTGGAGGAGGTCTGTTATGAATAACAAAACAAGTGTATTACTGGTGGATGATGAAAAAGCTATAAGAAATTTCATGTCGGCGAGCCTCAGTACTGAAGGGTATAGGATTATTCAGGCTGATTGCGGAAATGAGGCCATATCGCTTGCAGGGTCATATAATCCCGAGCTTATTATTTTAGATCTGGGACTTCCGGATATGGATGGTCTCGAGGTACTTAAAAAGATAAGAGAAACTTCATCGGTTCCTATTGTCATAGTTTCAGCCAGGGGATGTGAGGACGAAAAGGTGAAAGCACTTGACCTCGGAGCCGACGATTATGTCACGAAACCGTTCGGAACGCAGGAACTTTTAGCAAGAATACGGACTGCACTCAGGCACAGCAACAGAATAATGACTAAAGAAATGGGATACGCCGAGAACTTCAAGACAGGAGGGCTGGAAATAGATTTTGAAAAGAGAGTTGTTACGGTGGACGGAAAGGTAGTACACTTAACAATTATGGAATATAAGATACTCGGCTTATTGTCAAGATATGTAGGCAAGGTGCTTACATATGAGTTTATATTAAATGAGGTATGGGGAACGCTGGAAACTAAAAATAACCAGATTTTAAGAGTGAATATGGCAAATATAAGGCGTAAATTGGAAAAAAATCCGGCGGAACCGAAATATATACTTACGGATGTCGGAGTGGGATACAGAATGATGGATTTGGATTAAAGTAAAGCAAATTAAACGGGGAAATGATTTTTTACTTAATTTCGTAACCTGTTTGACGGTAATATTATCTGAAACGAACGGAACGGGAGAATGATCTTTTATGGATATGCTTAATGAAAGAATTGTGAAAGACGGAGTGTGTATAGGCACGGAGATTGTTAAGGTGGACTCTTTTTTGAATCATCAAATAGATGTGGAGCTGCTTGATAAGCTGGGTAAAAAATTTTCCGAAATATTTTCGGATGTGCAAGTTGATAAAATACTTACGGTCGAAGCATCGGGGATTGCCGTTGCATGTATGACGGCGAGACATTTTGGAAATCCGCCGGTCGTATTCGCGAAAAAAACCGTTCCGAGCACCATGAATGACGATTTTTTTTGCAGTGAAGTAAGATCATTCACAAAGGGGACTGTATCAATGGTTGCAGTTTCAAAAAAATATCTTAATAAAGGAGAAAACATCCTCATAATAGATGATTTTCTTGCACACGGAGAAGCGGCTTCGGGAATGGCGGATCTGCTCAAGCAGGCGGGCTGTAAAGTTGCGGGAATAGGAGCGGTTATAGGAAAAAGGTTTCAAGGCGGTGAAAAACGTTTGAAAGAAGCAGGCTATAACGTGAAGCTTCTGTCGAATATAGAGAAAATAATAGACGGAAAGATAACATTTGTACTTTAAAACAGTATAGAAATGCTATATAATTATTTTG
>CAJPNN010000005.1 GCA_905372035.1 Bacillota bacterium
ATCAATATGAAACGAAAGAAAGGAAATTTTGCAATATACTTATATACTTACGCAAATATCTGTATATCACATAAATCTGTATATCGCACAAACAAGAACGAATATGAGACTGAATAAATATATCGCACAATCGGGAATAACAAGCAGAAGAAAAGCCGACAATCTGATAATCTCGGGCAACGTAAAAATTAACGGCAAGCCTGTCTTAACGCCCGGTGTAGAAGTTACCCCCGGTGATTCGGTGGAAGTGAACGGAAAAACAATACGACTTGAAAAGAAAAAAGAATATGTACTGATAAATAAGCCGAAAGGCTATGTTACTACCGTAAAAGATCAGTACAGCAGGCCTACCGTAATGGAACTTGTCACAGATATCAATACCAGACTCTTCCCTGTCGGAAGGCTCGACTACAATACTTCAGGGCTTATCCTTATGACAAATGACGGTGATCTCGCCTATAAAATGACACATCCTAAACATGAGCTTATAAAAACTTACAGAGTTAAATGCACAGGACTTATATCAGCGGAAAGGATCGCCAAACTGAGGTCCGGAGTTGATATAGGCGGATACGTAACGTCGAAAGCTTACGTAAAACTCATAAGAACATTCGGAAACAGCAGCCTTGTCGAAATAAAAATACACGAAGGAAAAAATCGCCAGATACGAAAAATGTTCTCCGCTGTCGGAAATAAAGTTATAGACCTTGAACGAATTGCAATAGGAACTATCCACATAGGACATTTAAAACAAGGACATTACAGAAAACTTAAAAGAGATGAGATCAATTACCTTAAATCCATTTAAATTTTTCGGCAAATAACAGCAACTCTATAAAACAAAAGATATTAAAAGAGGGGGCGGACATCACCTTTGACCGGCTGCATAAGCAGCTCGCAATCATTCTGATAAAATGTCCGCCCCCGAACGTGAGATTTTTTCTATATTACCCTACTTTTCAGATGTTATATTTCCCGAGCACTCTACTTTCCTGCCGTTTTACTATCTTCTGTCAATTTCCTGTCAAATATAACCGCAAGTTCAGCTCTTGTCACCTTTCCTTTAGGATTTAAAAATCCTGCATTCCCCTGTAAAAGTTTGTTCTCTACAGCCCAGCTTACAGATTCCTCAGCCCAAGCCGATACACTCGCCCGATCTTTGAATACGGACATATCCACATTACCTGCAGTCACGGTTTTACCTTTAAACTTCTCATATGCAGCGATTATATTAACCAACTCTTCTCTTGTGATTCCTTTATCGGGAGCAAATATGTCCGTTCCGATCCCCTTAACGATCTTATTTTCATATGCCCAAAGAATTGCGGAGTAATACCACATATTATCTTTTACATCTTTAAATACCGTCTTATTACTTACAGTAGGTTCTTTTTCCATTCTGTATAACATGGTTACGACCATAGCTCTTGTCGTTATATTTTCCGGTGCAAATCTCTCCTTGCTCACTCCTTGAAGAACACCTTTTTTAACCATATTTTTTACAGCTTCTGAAAACCATCCTTCTGCAGGGACATCAACAAAATTTATATTCTGATTATCTTTTTTACCGTCATCTTTAGGACGTTCGCCCGGTACAGGTACAGGAGACGGGTTGGGTGACGGTCCCGGAGTTACGGCTCCGCCGCCTCCACCGCTTCCGCCGCCCGGATTTGTTCCTCCACCTGCATCTTTTTTGATAACATATTTAAATTCCTTTTCGCCTTCTTGCACTTCAACATTAAGTGGACCTGCAAACTTATATCCCGTTAAATGATCAACCTTTACACTGTACTCTCCTACCGGTAATCTCAGTTCTTTATGTACGGGACCGTTATATATATGTCTTGTGATCTCGCCCTTTTGGTTAGTAAATACAAAATATACAGGTGTCGTATTATATTCATTATCCGCAGCCGGCTCAATCATAAGCTTTCCATATTTTACTCCTACACCCGGAAATACACCTGAAAGAGCGGATTTGGCATCAGCCGCTACTAAATTAAACGCAAAGTCCTCCGCTTTAACAGTCACATTTTCAAGCTCTAATGCGTCGGGAATTATCCATTCCTTATCCGCACTCTGCGGAATAACAACAGTTTCCCCATTTTTATCATAACTCAGCTCTACATATTTTAGTCCGCTTCCCTGTTCAACAATATCACCGATCTTAAATTTTCTGCTGTTTTGATCATATGTTATATTTTTAAGCTGTGGAGCAGTTCTATCCAAAACCACACTATAAATTTGTACCGTTGACGAATTTGGAGCAATTTCAGGTCCTACAGTTACGACCACATCATAACGACCTTCTTTTTCCGTACCTCCGTCCCATGCCCAATCCCAATTTGTATATGATCTCGCCGACAGTACATCATAAGGATTGTTGAAATTTTTAAGTCCTCCCACAGAATTGCTTGCTAAATGCAACGGATGCTTTCTCTCTACATCTTCAGGTTTATATACTCCAAGCAAAAATGTCTTATAGTTCCTTATAAACGTAGCCACAAACTGAAGTTCATCAGCTCTGCCGTCCGCATTCGGTGAAAATGCAATTAAATCTCCCGAATATTTTTTCACGTTATTATTGTCGGTATACTCTCCCGAAACCATGTTCTTTCCGTCGACCGTTGTCATAAAATGTGTGAAATCATGTCTTTTACCGTTGCCGTCATAATAAATCGGCTCTCTGTTCTCTTTAGACATAGTGTATATACTGTCTTCTATAGCCGGGAGTTCTTTCCATTTTCCCACAAAACCTACAAAAGGAATACTTAAGTTCTCAGCACCGTCTAATGATTCAAAAGCCGTGTAACCTTCAAGATAATAGCCTTTCGGCTGCAAATCCCTCTCCGCGGCATCAATATCACTTGCATCAACGCTTACAGTAACTGTCTTTTTATCATTTGCAGGAACAATAACCTCCGTTCCCTCTATCTTCTTTAAAGCTTTACTCTTTAATGTGTATCTTCCGTTTTCTACTTTATCCGTAACAAGATCCGTACTGTATTTAAACTTATGCTCAACATTATCAGTATTTACTACTGTAACATTAAAGCTGAAATTCGGATTTATATCTCCGCACATAACCGAAGCTCTTTCTGAAGTTCCCAAAAGATAGACTTTTGACTTTGCCGCCTTATATATATTCATAAGCCCTGCGCCCTGTCCTCTCGGAGAAACTGCCGCTCCATCGTCCGAAATGGGTTCCGCCGTACTCATAAGCATGTTTTTTATAAATTTATATTTATCCGCCTTTGACAGATTAAGTTCATCAGCTCTCTCGCTCATTAATGCTATGGCACCTGCAACATGCGGCGTTGCCATACTTGTTCCGCTCATACTTACATAGCTGTTCTCATTTATAGTGGAATATATATCTCCTCCCGGTGCAAGAATCTCAGGCTTTAAATCTCCGTCAACAGATAATCCCCAAGAAGAAAATTTGGACAATTTGCCGCCGTTCGGATTCGGTGTCTTTGATACCTTGCTTCCTACACGAACACCCAAATCCATCCCCTGAGTCTGATGCTGCTCTATTTTCTCTTTAAGGTATTTCCCGTCGGAATGCCTTATAAATATTGCAGGTATTACATTACCTCCCAGAGTCATTTTTACGAGCTCTTCTCCTCCCGTCTCGTTATTGTAAACGATAACACCTTTTGCCCCTTTTTTGCTTGCGTTATCCACTTTTTCTTTGAAAGTGTTTTCTCCTCTTTCCACAAGTACAACCTTGTTATACAGTTCTCCTATATCTTTGAAGTCTTCTTTTGTTCCACGCCCGCAATAAACCAGCGGAGCGAAGTTGGTCATAGGCGAACTCGGATCATCAAACATCGGACCGGTACCGTATGCATAACCTATATGCTTATTATACCCTTTAACCTCAAGCATTTTAGAACTTACAAGAGTGTTATTGCACGATGCCACGGAAAAAGCGACAGGTGCAACCGACGGCGAATCTACCAAGCCGTAATCGGGGGCATATACTGTAGGAAATGCTATCCCGTTACCGAATGCTCCTTCATTTCCTGCCGCAACTGCAACTACAATCCCCATTCTTTCCGCCGCTTTAAGTGCATCTCTCGTCGTTTCCGACACAGGGTTAAGGCTTCCGTTTATGCTGCCGAGCGGGCTTCCCAGACTCATATTTATGCTGTCGGCTCCGAGCTTTACTGCATCTTCCATTGCTTTTACATATATGTCTTCCGATGTCCCCTCACCCGAACCGAAAACTCTCATTGCAAAGATTTGACTTTCAGGTGCCACACCCTTTATCACGTCACCGTTCGGAGAAGCGTTTTCAGAATTTGCCGCAATAATCCCCGCTACATGCATACCATGTGAAGTCGATGAGTTTTCTTTTATCTGATCATTCTTGTCCGCATAGTTATATGCAAAAGGAATTTTCTTTGAGAGATATTCTCCATAGTCTATCTGTGCATTGTACTTCAGACTTTCTATCGCAGGTTTATCCGCAATTTTCACAGCCGTGCTGTCGCTTACCCTCATGGACGGATGTTTGTAATCAAATCCCGAATCAATAACTGCTACAATTTTGCCCGCACCCTTATACTTACTGTTAAGCATAGGCAAATTTATAAGTTCATTACTTGATAAATCTTTGGTGTTTACTATATTAGTCCTGTTAATTTTCGGTTCCTGATATTTTATGCAATATGCTATACCGTCAACATTTGAATATCCGGCAAGCTTTTTAATCTCTTTATATTTGCCTTCCACAGCAACTCCGCAAAGCAACAAATCATATTTATTTATAATTTCAACATCAATACCGTCTTTTTTAATTTGATCTATAAATAAGTTTATAAATTTCTGTGCAGATTTAATATATGAATTGATCTCACTATGATCAATCTGATTATCATAATTCGGCTCCATAGTGCTTTTTAAAGTAACTATGAATCTCCCTTTATCGTTATCCTCAAGGATTCCCTTTACCTGCGCTTCAAGCTTGGCTTTAACACTTTGAGAATTACCTTGCTCATAATCGATAATGTTCTTTTCCGAATTTATCCGATTATGAACTTTCCCTTCTTTTAAACCTACATTTAAATTCGCACTCGACTGATTTACCGTCGCAAATGTCGGAACACAAAGCCCCACGGTAAAAATAAGTGCCAAGACACAAATTCCGATACGTTTCATAATATACTTTCCTCCCTTAATAAAAAGTGTCTATCAGCTATTATATTATTATAATTCTTTTATTTAAGCACGTACTTTTATTTATTAAAAAAGGCTCATTTTTTATATTTTTTGATAAATTTTTTATAAAATATTACGAAATCATTCCCAATCCGATATTATTGCCCAAAAAAATAAAAAAGTTAGCTATAACTATTGACATTTCATAAAAATAGTGTAGAATTGTCTTAAGTTAGTTATTGCTAACTGAGATAACAGAAAGGTGAGGAGAGAATGCAAAACACTGAGCGATTTGACAGAACAAACAGTTTCAATGCAATGATGAGATCTTGCAGATTCGGTATGGAGGAATTAGCTGATAAAGCTGCTTGTTGCGACAGTTGGCAGGACAAAGTGCTTTACTATTCTACCTTAAACGGTTATCTATTCGGTTTCTTCTCTTCTGTAGACAATCAGAGAGCCAAAGAGATCTTTAACGAGAATCAAAGGTTTATAAATTCTATAGAAGAAAGAGGAGTTCATTCCTGTGAAAGCACTTGCAAGTGTCAGGAGCTGGACAGTTACCTTTATGACGCCTACGGAGATTTGATAGAAAATTTCGTGGCCGCTCATGAACGTGACGTGAGGATAGATGAAGCACTGGACTACATCAGAGAACACTTGGACAGTGACCTCAGAACCGATCAGTTGGCTGAGATGGTTCATATGAGCAGAAGTCACTTCTGTAGACTGTTCCGTCAGCAAACAGGGGACTGCTTAAAATGCCACATAAGAAACCTGCGAATGGAAAAGGCTAAAAAACTTTTGGAGAATCCCAATAATTCAATTGAGTCTGTTTCATGGCAATGTGGATTTAACAGCCACGCATATTTCAGTGCCACTTTCAGAAAGTACACTAATATGACCCCTTGCCACTATCGTGCAATGAGTGCGGCAAGCAGCTTTCTAAAATTAAAAGAAGCCTAATATACTTTCACATTTTATATTTAGCAATCGCAAAGAACCCCGAAGTTTTCTTCGGGGTTCTTTGCGATAAAAAAAGATGAAAAAAGCAGTATGCCGGAAATTTTTCATTCCGGCGTACTATTTTATATTTTATCCGTATTCTTTTATTTCAAAAGCGTATCAAGTCTATGGAAAATAGCCGCTGCCTCGGCTCTCGTAAGAGTATCTTTAGGAGCAAACATATTACCGCTCTTTCCGGTTAATATGCCCATTGAAACCATTTTTTCCACACTTGCTTTAGCGAATCCTGAAACATTGTTCAGATCCTTAAGTTCGGAAGCATTCCCTTTAGCAGTTTCATCTTTCAGAACTTTATTGTTTACCGTTATTGCTCTGTCAAGAATAGCTGCGATTTGCTCTCTTGTTATAGGTGCTGTCGATCCGAACATATCCTTTGAAATTCCGTTTACAATCTTATTTTCAACCGCCCATGCCACAGCATTTGCATAATATGACGATGAAGAAACATCCTTAAATGTAACTGCGGATTTCCCTTCGCCTTTAAAATATCTTGCCAAAGCTGTTACAAACATAGCTCTGTCGATATTCCCGTTCGGATTAAATCTGTCGCTTGAAACGCCTTTAAATATGCCTTTTTTCGCTACATACATTATGGCTTCTTTTGCCCAACTGTTATCTTTTACATCAATAAACTTGATTTCCTGCTCACCTTTGGTCCCTTTGTCAATGTTGTTGTCCTTTGCAGGTGTTTGCGGATTGCTCGGATTCGGCGCAGGGCCCGGAGAAATTCCTCCTCCACCGCTTCCGCCGCCCGGTGTAGGTCCCGGAGGATTTCCGCCTTTTTTCTTAACCGATGCGACAAACTTCATATTTTCTGTAGGTTTATATTGTCTCAGTTCCTCATCTGTATAGCTTTTACCATTATACTTCCATCCCGTAAATTCATATCCTCCTTTGATATCAAGTTTCGGAATCTGAGCAGGAACAAGACTTGCCCCCTCTTTTACAATTGCACGAAGTATACAATCGGGATCATTCGGATCACTGGCCTGTCCGGGTTTTAACGTTGTCTCCGATACTAACTCAAACTCAACAAGATTCCAATACTTCCAAGATTTAAACCTTATAGTGGATGAAGGTGCCGATTGAGGTTTTCCGTTAAAGTTAAGTACTTTTTCTTTTTCCGCAAGCGGCTTACCGCAATCACATATTGCAAAGAATTTTTCATTTTCCTTATACTTATATGCTCCTGCCGGGATTTTAAACGTATAGGTTATAAAATCAGGATCTTGTGGTGTAGATTCTTTTTTTATAGGCTGATATTCCGTATTCGTACTTTTGTTTATAATCTTTATTGAAAATTGTTCAGCTTCGCTCTTTTCTTCTATAGCACAAAGTATTTTAAAGTCCGCCTCGGTCACAGGCCCCGCAGGATCCTTAAGAAATTTGGGATATACTCTCAAATTCTTGTTTTCTCCGTTATTATCCAGTGCATTTTCCTTGAAAGTAACGGACTCTTCCTTACTGTCAATCTTCAAAGCATAATTTTCAAACAGATTGCTTGCAAATGCATATTCATCTATATTTTCTATACTTGACGGTATTGTCACATCCTTCAGTGCATTACTTAAGAACGCCTTTACCCCGATATATTTTATGCTTGCAGGTGCCGTGAATTCCAATGTCTGTATATCATTATCGGAAAATGCACCTTCCTCTATTCTTTCAACAGAACCGGGAACAACCACTTTGCTCAAACTGTTATGTGAGAAGGCCCTCTTTCCTATTTTTTTTACTCCGGCAGGAATTTTAACTTCCAACAATTCTTTAGAGTTGAAAGCGTTATCCCCGATATTTTCAACGGCTACTCCGTCAAAATTGTCCGGAATAACCAAATTTTTGTCCGTTCCGTTATACTTGATCAAAGTCTTTGTAACCTTGTTAAATTCCCATGTGTTCTGTGGTGTAATAGGTCCTGATTTAAGCTTCAGTGCTTTTTTTGCTTCAAAAAGCTTATACGTTGCAACATTTACCTCTTTCTGCGTCCCTTTCATATTTTCCAGAAGTTTTTCCGCAACTTCTCTGGCAGCTACGAAAACATCAGCCGTTTCCTTAGTATAATCGTTTACATTCACCTGATATGATTTGTTTACAAGAAGCTTAAGCTGCCCTAACAGGAGTCCTCCCAATACTGCTCCGTTAGGCTGCTTTATATTATGCATCAACGTATCATATTTACTTACAATTCTCGGAGTGACATTTTCAAATGTATGAATAAGTTGATCATCTTTATCATATATATTAACTTTTATAGGAAATTCCGCCTTGTTTTTCTGTTCTTCCTTAGTGTCAAGAAAGCTGTTATTGCTTACATCCATATGAACCATGTTATCAGGGTCATTGCCTATAAAAGCTTTCTTTGAAGAATGTTTCCACTGATTGTCATTCTTATCAAGTGTTTCAATATCGAACTTTGCTGCATTTTCGATATTTTTTACACGAATATACACATCTCCTGTAGGATGTTCAACTACTTCCGGATTTTCCGCCGATGTACTCTCTACAGCAAATCCTGAATAGAAATCACATGTTGTAAGTTCCGGCAATCCGCCGTCACTGTCTTCAAGCGGAGAATCGATAGGCTTGTTATAGTCTATTATCCTCAAAGGAACATTTTTAAATTCGGCTAACTCCGTCTCTCCCTTATTGTCATATACTTTGAAATCCACAGTGTCTCCCGGATTGTATAAGAACTGCCATCCGAAATGATGTGCAGGCGGCATGCCTACCAAATAGTAATTATGCTTATCTTCTCCCGCTGTCACTGTTCGGGTCAAACGATATCTGGCTCCTTCCGGTGCCCCCTTAAGTCTAAGATACATAAATCCGTAAATACCCGGATAACCGAATTGTGCCTTTTCTCTGTTTCTGCAAAATTCCGCTTTCTCTATAGTTATACCGTTATTTTCCATACCTTCCGCCGGCTCTGCCAAAGGTCTGACAGGATTAGCCGCCTTCTTATTTGCAGCCTCCGTATTTGAAGCTTCCGCAAACGACAAATCTGCAATACTCAATCCTGTGAATATCATTATCGCCGATAAAAGCAATGCCGATATCCTTTTCATTTTTTTCGCCATACTGTAATTCTCCTTCCACAATTTAATAATTTTGCATTTTATAAAACTTATATAATTAGTTAGTACCTACTAATTATATGCTTTATGGAGAATTGCTTGTATAAATTTTGTACCAATAATTATAAGAAATGTGCTTTTTTTTAATTTTATTTATAATAATTGTGACGCTACCACAACCTTTGATATAAGGTCCTAATTTGTAGAATTGTAGAACAAAAAGTGCAGCCATAAAGACTGCACTTTTGAAAATAAACTATATATTTATTTGTCCTATCAACGCTATAGGGAATTAGTTCTTTTTGATGATTACTACATCGTAACCTTCGTGACCCTTTTCGTTGTTAGTTTCATATAAGTAGATCTTAGCATCCTTCAAGATTGCTCCTGGATAGCTAAGCTTGTACTCATACTTACCGTCTGAATTCTTCTCGGCAACATATACATTAACCTTGCTCGAAAGTGCCTTGTATGTAACACCGATCTTAACCAGGCTGTCATTAGTAACATCTTCAGCTACTGTCTGTTCGCCGCCGTCTGAAGCAACTTCAGCAAATCCTACAATCTTCTTGTTCGCATCAATTGACAACTCATAAAGCTTGATATTTGTCAAATCAACAACAGGGCTTGCAGCTATGATGTTTCCTGTATAAGCAGCACCTTCTGACAATCCTGTGATCTGAAGTGCCTTGACACCTTCATCATATACATCTGCTACAGCGTTAACAACTGCCGTAACCTTAGCAGAAGTTCCAACTCCGATAGTTGAAGGAACTACTAAAGCAGTGATCACTCCATCTTCAAGGACATACTGTGCAAACGGAAGATCTGCTGCACCCAAAGTTTTGTTTGAAGGTAAATCTTTAGCATTTGCAAGAACATATTTTTCAACATTTCCTGCATTAACAACTGCAGTAAACAACACTGCCTTATCCGAGATAGGAATACCGTTTCCGCCAACTTCAACATATCTTGAATTCTTTATTGTCAAAGATGCAGGTTTTACAGCCTTCACAACCTTTGAAACAGCACCGTTTTTGTCAAGATCATACTTGGTTAAAACATTAGTTGCATCAGCATCGCTGGCAAAAACAGCTCTCCAATCAGCTTCTTTCATTGAAATGTTTAAAACCTTTTCTGTCTTATCAGTAGTATAAAGCTTAGCCTGACCGCCTAATCCGTTAACTATAGCTCCTCTGATAACTCCGAAGTGAGAATCGGTAGAAATCGCTTCAGTTTCAAAGATCTTTCCGTCTATGTCAAGTCTCGCTTCAACTTTATCACCGAGTTTTGCAGTGATTGCTTTTGCTTTTTCATATTCTTTTCCGTCGATTGTGTACTTGTCACCGGCAATCTTTGTTACCTGACCCTTAACAACCTCCGTACCTACTTCAACCTTAGTTATAACAGTTTTTCCGTCAACTACCGCATCATAAACGTAAAGAACGTTTCCTTCCGCGATCTTGTCAAGAGAAGCAACACCAACCAACTCAAATGATTTAGTGTCGATATTCTTGTCACTGTCCAAAGCAAAGTTTACTCCGCTTAAAGATTTTGACTTGATCTGATTCTGTACACTCTTAGGAGCTAATCTCTTATTGGTTGTATTCCAAGCTGCCACTGAATAGATCTGCTTGATTGTTTTTCCGTCTTTATCAACCGCTAATGTATAAGTCTTATCTTTTTCAAGATTAGCAACCACACCCTGAACACCGTTTAAGAACTTTAAGAGTTTAGGATCGGCAGCATTGTATCCGCCCTTGATTGTGTACTTAACATCGCCAACTTTAATTTCATTGTTGGCAACAGTTATTTCACCCTTAAGGAACTCGGACTTAACTTCACCTATAGCGATGATCTTCTTATCCTTATTGTAGTAAGGGATAACTCTTGCTCCTTTATAAGCTGTCAAGTTAACCTTACTGTCTTCATTACCTATAAGAGTAGTTTCATCACCAACTGTGCATCCGAGACCTGTGCTCAGAAGTGTAATAGCTGAAGTTCTGTCACCCTTCTTATCATGGTTCCAAAGTTCAGTTGTTCTTCCTTCCTTATCAACCGATACCTTAGGTACAGTTAACAAGTTATATACAACCTGTGCACAAATCTGCTTATCTAAACCTTCAAGATTTCCGGGAACCTTCTCATAAAGACCCTTTTCCTGACCTTTTGTTACGTAGTTTGCAGGCCATGCACCTACAAGTTCAGATGAATTTGTAGTATAACCGATAGCTCTTAAAGACATCGTTACAGCCTCGTTCAGAGATATAGTTTTTCCCGGCATAGCATTTCCTCTTCCGTCACCGAGCATAATGCCCTTGGAATTGCAGAATGCCAAGTAAGGAACTGCCCATCCATATCCCTTAGTATCCTTAAACTTAGTTGCTGTCGCTTTAAGCGCACTCTCAGGAATACCTAACGACCTTGTGATCATAGCAGCAAACTCCGCTCTTGTTACTGCTTTTGCGGGTTCAAATGTCCCCTTGTCAGTTCCTGTTACGATACCGAGATCATAACAAACTGATATTGCTTCTTTGTTGGCACTCTTGTCGATATCGCTTAAACCTTTAGCAGTTGTTTCCGCAGGCTTAGTGCCTTTGTCTTCCGGCTTGGTATCAGCGAATGCCATTGAGAAGCTTGTCAGTACCAGTGCCATTGTAAGCACAAAAGAAAGTACTTTCTTCATCTTTAAATTCCTCCTTTTAAATTAAAAAATCCTTTTGAAGGGGAGTAATATTTTTTTTATTATTTCAAACCATCCTCCCCTTCTGAAGATAATTTGACCTTATCTATAGAAATGTAAAGAACATAACTTCACATTTTCTATCATAGAGAATTATACAGGTTCTTACCCCTACCCGTCAACCTCATATTTTCTTTGTAATAAAATTGTAATACACAAATAACAGATAATAAAATTTAATTCTTAAATGTAGGATATAAGTATGTTCCTCCGAGGATATCGGTTTCAGATATAGTGTTTCCTATATTGCTGTAACTTTTATCAACTATAGGAGCCACAACCCCTCCTCCGTCCGAAACCACCGTTTTGTTGTCTTCCGGCGGCGGACTTGAGATCTCATAAAGATATCTCCACAAATTTCCGTCTTCATTTAACTTGTCTATAACCATAAAATATGTTCTGTCTCCGTTGTCCACTTTCATCTGCCCTGAAAGTTCTTTAGCTGTCACGACACACGGCTCCCAAAGTGTTTCTTTTGTGGTACTCTCTCCAAATCCCGATTTGGCACTGCCCTCAATCCAAAACAAGTTCTTAATTCTTCCTTTATTATCTCCTATCAGTGATCCTGCTATGGAACCCGTAATATTTCCGCTGTTATATGAGTATTGGATTTTTCCGGTATTTTTTCCCGCTATACCTCCGATTCTGACATTTCCCGAAACTTCCTTACTATTATATGTATGCTTAATAATACCGTTCGCATTCTCTCCTGCTATTCCTCCTACATTGCCTACCCCTTTTACACTTCCCTCGTTATAACATATTTGAACCGAACCGTCTTCGGAAATCATATCGACTATTCCGCCCGCCGAATTGCCCTTTACGCTTCCCGAATTGCTGCATCTCACAATTCCGGCTTCGGCCTTTCCTGCTATTCCGCCTGCACCGTTGCCTTCCACCGTTCCTTTATTCAGGCAATTTTCGATCGAAAGCTTCCCTGTCTTACCGACTATTCCGCCATTCAGTCCTGTTCCTTTTACGCTCCCCTCATTGTAACAGTTTGTAAGCTTCATTTCTTTGACGCCGTCGTACTTGCCTATTATGCCGCCGGCATTATAACTTTGCGTCTCCACAACCCCCTTGTTTGTACAGTTGCTTACATATCCGTCCGATGAAATCACTCCGCAGATACCGCCTACACCGTCCGTACCGTAAATGCTCCCCATATTGGTCAGATTATCAAATCTGTATGACGACCCTTCACATGAGCCTGCAAATCCTCCGGTCCTGCTTTTTCCTTTAACTATAACATTACTCATAACCTGAGAGTTTCCCGTTATTTTCCCCTCCGACTTTCCGCAAAAAGCTCCTACGACATATTCCCCTTCAAACCGTCCGTTATCTATAGCAAGGCCCGATATTTCACCGTCTTTTGATATCGCTCCGAAAAGTCCTACATAATCTGCATCTCTGTTTCTCTCGGATACGAAAGTCACTCCCTTTACCGCCGCACGACCTCTTATATCAAGTCCGGATATTTTATATCCGTCGCCCATAAATGTTCCGTTAAACGGTTTTTCAATTGTCCCTATCGGCTCGAAATTTCCTTTTGTCCAGTCAGTTTTTTCAAAGTCTTCTACAACTTTATTGTTGCGTTCCACCTTTGTAGGTTTTTGTGTTGCGTAATCCTTTTCTATTTTTATGTCATTTTTCAATACAAAATATGCTTTTTTATCTGCAAAATTCCTCACATTATTAAGCTGCGCCGAATTAGTTATCTGATACGGATTTTCTTTCGTTCCGTTTCCTTTCGTAAATTCCCCTTTAAGTTGCTGATTTACCGATGAATTTATTACATTCTCATGCTTCTTGACTTCCAAAAGAATCTTTGCCGCCGCCGCCCTTGTTAAAAGCCCCTGCGGGTTAAAATTCCCCGATTCGTCACCCTTTATATAACCTTTCTTATACATGATATCCACGCCTTTAACCGCCCACGAAGAAACTTTATCGGCATCTTTTGCCGCCAGATATCCTGCACCCGTAAGCCCTTCCGTATATACGACACCCGCAACTATTTTAGCTGCTTCTTCTCTTGTTATATTCCGACCTATGCCGAAGGCTCCGTCACCCGTCCCGCTTGTAAGTCCCGCTGCGACCGCTATTTTCACATACGGCACATACCATTCACCCTCTTTTACATCGGAAAACTTAATCACGGTATTTCCGGTATCAGGCTTATCCGTAAGTATGTTTGTAACCGCCGCAAAAAACTCTTCTCTCGTTATATGCTTATCAGGCTTAAATGTTCCGTCATCACTTCCCTGCATAATATAGTTCGCCACAGCCTCATTTATGATCCGCTCCGCCCAATGGCCTTTCGTATCGGTAACGGCCGAAACCGGCTGAAAAGTTGCCAACACAAGCGAAAATGCCAATCCTACGGCAAAAAACCGTTTTTTTGTTCTATGCTTAGACATAATGAGCCTCCTTGTTATCCTTTTGAATATCATGTATTTATATACTCCAAACATCCCTAACCGCCAAATAATCGCCGGACTTGACTTACACTGATTATGCAGATGTTATATTACGAATATCTCCGATAACGGACTTGAAATAAAGCAGATGCACTTTAAATTTATGTAGTTATTATATTCCAAATATCTCACAATGTCTATTAAAGAAGAGTTAAATAAGGATTAAGGAATTGTTACAGAAATTAAAATTTCCTGTGAAAATCCCAATAGTCTCGGTTGCTGTCCATTATGATATTTACTGTGTCTTCTTTCTTTTTTCCTCCTTCATATTCCGCTGTAAACCTGAATTTCAAAAGTTCGGGATTTTTGTTTCCCCATCTTCCCGGCATATTTTTATTCCACAGTTCTCCTATAAATTCATTATTCTTTTTGTGCAACACAACATACAGGTTGTTATCACCTTCTATTTTACAAAGAACTTTTTTAGGCTTACCTTTTACCCGGGCTGTCAACTTAAAGATTTCTCCCGACCAAAATACGTTAAAAAATCTCGGCCTCGGCTTTGTCAATTTTAAATACTCTCCGAAAGATACGCCGTTGTCAAACGCTTTCTTAAATTTAGCGGTATTATACGACTTTCTATTGTTGTTCCACTTATCCGTATGTTTTACAAATCCTTTTATCCCCTCTTCTTCCTGCGGAATTTCGGGATCCGCAATCTCTCCTTCAATATAAAAAACTATTTTCTCCTTATTGCTTTCCTTATTATAGGCTGCAACTCCGCAATCATCCTTTTGCCAGTGGGTCAAGGTATACTTCCCCTCTTTTTCAAATCTTTCTATCGGTCTCGCAAGGATCTTCCCATGCTCCGTAATCCTGCTCCCCTTTTTCGGCTCATGAATATATTGCCAAAACTGCGCTTTACTTTTATCGTTTTCAAAATCGGTATATTTTATATCAAAATGCACCCTTTCTCCTTTTGCAAAAATCGATTTGACCCCTGCACCGCTCTCCGACGTAACGCCGTTTTCAATACCGAGTTTCTTTATGAGATTTTTGAATGAACTTGATGATTTTCCCGCTTTTTCAAATCCGTCTATTGCCGAAATCACTTCCGCTCCGTCAAGACAAACTCCGCCTATGTAGCTCATATACTCTTTCTTCAACTGCTCCTTATCCATTTGCCTGCTTCTGTGCCAGCTCCATGTATCATAAGCAAGGCTCCCGTTTTCCGGATCGTTTAAGGCTTGTACGCCTGAGATCATACCGGGTGCAAATTTAATATATTCTTCAAAAAAACCGAAGTTTTTTATAAGGTTTTGTGATATTACGGCGTTTCCCCCACTATCCAAAGATATCGGCTGTGAAAGCACTGTCCCTATAATTCCGAATCCCGGGGTATATCCTATACCGCCTCCATATATGAAATACGGTTTACCTTTAACCTCAAAGCCTATACCCCTCTCTTTATTAAGGTATCCCCCGTAAAAAATATCTTTCGGATACACATCAATTCCGGACATTTTTTTGTTTTTTATATCATATATGTTTACACGAATTCTGTAATCATCTCCCGTTCCCTCAGGAGAGGCGAGAGAAACATAATTACATCTTCCCGTTTCGTCCGCAGCCATACACATACTTGTACCTTCTCTAAACGGCAAACTTTCTTTGACAACATTGTTTTTATTGTCTGCAATAAACAGATAACCTAAAGCTGTGTATCCCTTTACCTGCAAATATGCTGCGATTTTTCCGTCGCTATCTATCCCTATAAACTTACTTTCTATTTTATGGTGCGGTGAGATCCATTGATCACGGACTTTGTATGCCGATTTGCTTCTGCTGATTTTGCCGCTGTCTTTGTATAATATATATCTTACTATCATATCATTTTCAAATTTCGCATACTGCAAAGTACCTCTTACAGGATATATTCCCAATACATCGCCATCCAATTTCTTTCTATTTTCAGTTGCCTTATCGATCTGCCAAAGTTGCCCTTCACATACCGTATAGATGTATTTCCACGTGGAATATGCCTTTTCTCCGAGTCTGTAAGGAAGCACTCCGGCTTCCTGTCCGTTTTCTTTGTTTATAAGCACCGTGCGATCTTTAAATATAAGATATATAAATTCATCCTCGTTATCCTGCCCAAGTGAAAATTTTTCTATGCTGTTTATAACATATTTGAATTTTATCTTCCCTGTCTTCGCTTCTTTTGCAATAAGTATCGCCGGAGCAACAGGCTTTTTCCCCGTGCCGCTCCCGGACCATACGTACTCCACCGTATATATATTTCGCTTGTCAACCAGGTGTATACCCGCCTCCGAAATGTTTGAAATGTCATATCCGTAAGCATACTGTCTGCTGTCTACAGGTTCTATCCCGTTTTTATTTACTCTCGCACTGTCGGAAATTCGCATAACATTTATTTTCGCGTCCGCTCCGTGCTCCGCCAACATATCCGCCAATTTGTTTTTCTTGAGGCCGATCGCTTCGTGCTCCCTGTCATTTTCCGTAAATATCAAAATATTTTTATTTATAAGTTTTACGGGCTTAAGTCCCACTTTGGGTGCCTTATTATCGACCTCCACATTTTTATTGACCTCTGAAGACAACCTTTCATTATCCGTCACATATTCCTCAAGGGTTTCTTCTTTCCACTTATCTTTAATTTTTAGTGTAACTACCGCCTTTCCGACTCTTTTCTTTTTTATAGCAACTTTCCTGTTCGTTTGAAAACTCCTGTTTTCAATTCCCTGACAGTCACCTGTTATGCTCCATATCCTTTCATGTTGATCTCCGTCATCTGAAATGCTGTCATCTTCCATCAAAATTTCTGCATTCCCGCCTCCTGCAGATCTGAAAAATTTTTCATTGCCTTTTATTTTCGCCTTCGGCGGCAGATCCGGTTTTACCACAAACTCTTTTTCCACACTGTGAGTTTTACCTCCCTCGTCCTCAGCTTCCATAGTATATTTAAGCCTCGCATCTTCGTCAGCCCCAAGCACTTTAGGTTTGCTCATAAATTTAAAGTGACATTCTGTTATGTTTCCTCCAAGGCCCGCAGGTGAAACCTGCATATCTCTCGTTTTTATATGCTCCGTATTCTCTCCCTGTTTTATTCCATGCTCCGTATATTCTTTATATATTTTTTCTCCCGTCGAAATGTTTTCAAGTGTGATTTTTACGCTTTTAAGTTTCGTTCCTGACTTTATATGAACTCTGGCGGTCAGCGTTCCCGCTCTGTTCTGTTTTTTACCTCCTGAAAGTAAATCTTCAACATAAGGCACCGGTCTTATCTCTATATTTTTTCTATCTCGATATATTTCACCTGTCAAAAGCTGTACCTTTAAATCAACGTATCGCTTTCCCGCTTCACTGAAAACTATTCCTGCTTCCGCAGAATTTTGAAAAGTCTTTTTACCTCCGGATTCAGGTGAAATTTCTCCATTTCCGTATCCGAGCTCATAAAACTTCTTCGCTCCCCAAAGTTCTCCGTTCACTCTAAACTGCGAATCATCTTTGGCGGGGAATTCTTCTCCTTCATATGCGTATTTCGGCAGTCTCAATATCGCTTTCCCCGACATTTCGGGAATCTCTTCATCATCTCCTGACGGGGGTTTCGGCTCCCCCGTGATATCATCTTTAACCTTATATTTCAGTATATACGGCATAAAATAGATATACGCTTTGACATTTTCACCTATTCTCTGTTTTTTTAAATACTTGTCGAGTTCAGGCGATCCGTTCCCTATAAGCGCTCTGATTCTGTCCACTCCCTCTCGGTATTGAAGTTCTTTTGTCGCATCATACAATGTTTTCTGTGCTTCAAGCCTACAGTTATAAGAATACTTTACTCTTCCGCATCTTTTATCTATACTTTTTATTTTTCCTGAAATGTCCGAAGCCGCATATTGTCCGTATTCCTCATGGTATCTGCCGAGCTTTGCTCCTTGGGTTTCGACATTTTCCATTTCATCAAAATTTGTCACATTATATACATACGGAATAAATTCCGCCTCATACGTCCCCCTGCCCAGCTTTATTTCCGTATCTCTATTATATATACCTCCCGGTGCTTCCGGATTCCAATGCCATCTGCCGTCCGTTCCTTTCGCACCCCAAACGAACATAACCGCAGTTATGACCCTATGTCTCGTCACCGTATCTTTATCGCTCCCATTATCAGCCTCTGCGAAGATCCTGTAACCCGAAGGAAATCCGCACGTAAAAATCATAACAACCGTTAATATCAGCATGCATCCCGATCTTAACAGTTTTTTCAATAAATCACCTACTTTCTGAACGGATTTCTAACCCATGTAAGCCTGTCGGATCTCTCCGGAGCTGAAAAAGCAATATAATCTATCTTATATATGTCAGCTCTTATCGTAAACAGCGTATCGTCGGACTTCTCCGAATATGACGGCCTTCCCGCTCCCGGAACCACTTTACCGTCTTTGATAAGCGAAATCAGTCTTCTTCCGCCAACAGTCATTACACATCCGTCATCATCCACACCTAAAAGTTTAAATCTCATTCTCGGATCATAGTCCAAAACAGTATACAGCTCAGGTTTGAATCTGCTTGTCGCTATAGCATTTCTTTCTTCTTCCGAATATTCTCTTCCTATACGCTTCCACTCCGTGTCGGGTTGAAATTCAAATTCTTTTATCGGATCGTCCGTTTTCATTTGTCGTGCAGGAGGAATTTCGCTTCCTTTGCCCAAAACTGCCCCGTCTTCCCTCTCGGCATGTACGAATCTGCTGAGGACCTGCGCCGCCTCAGCTCTCGACATGGTTTTATCGGGGCGAAATTCCCCTTTTTCATTTCCTTTTATAATCCCCGCATAAAAAGCCTGTACTATTTCAAATTCGTTTTCCTTTCCCGTTTTCAAATCTTTTATTTTTGATGCTGTTTTATTATATTTTTCAGCATTCAAATCAACTATAACTCTGCATCTTTTTATCATTCTGTCCAAAAGCACCGCCATATATCTTCTCGGTATCGCTTCGTTAAAGTCTTTATCATCATATTCATAAGCAAGAACGATGTTAAGCTTTTCCGCTCTCTTAACAAACCCCGAAGCCCAGTCTCCTCCGTCCGCAGGTTTCAAATCCTCTCCCGTCAAAACTGAAATCAAAAGTTTCACAAATTCATTGTAGCTTATCTCCCTGTCGGGTTTAAATGTGCCGTCTGTATAGCCTTTAAAATATCCGAGCTCCGACATCTCATCTATCGCTTCTTTGCCCCAATATCCGACCTTAATATCCTTATAATTCCGCCTTACGGCTTCGCCCGATTTTAAACTGCCGCTTCCCGCTTCAAGTGTCGTCGCCTTTTCCGCATAAACCCCGTCAATGGAAATCGCAGGTATTCCGAGCATAAGTATCAGGACAAATATGGCACCTGATAATCCCGCTCTCCTTTTGATTTTCCTACGGCAATTACTGTCATTTCGTTTTTTCATTTTTCATTTCTCCTCCATTCTCCTCCATAATTCCCACACATTTCTTTGGTATATATTTCCATTATAGGCTTTTCTATGCACCATGTCAATGTTCGAACACAAAAATCTCCGTAGTTATTGTTAGCAACAGAGTGATATGTTACAATAAATAGCGATGATTAAATGCAAGGAGAATATGTCATAATGAAAAAAGGATTTGATGCAAACAAGTATATAGAAGAACAGTCAAAATACATTCTTGAAAGAATAAAAAAAAGCAACAGCCAAAGGCTGTATCTCGAATTCGGCGGCAAACTCGTTCATGACAAGCACGCTATGAGATGTCTTCCGGGTTTTGATGAAAATGCAAAAATCAAACTCCTTCATAATCTGAAAGATCAAGCGGAAGTTGTTATCTGCATATATGCCGGAGATATAACCACAAGCAAAGTAAGGCACGATTTCGGGATAACATATGACCTTGAGGTATTGAGGCTTATAGACATATTCAGAAAATATGAACTACCTATCAACAGTGTTGTCATAACAAGATATCAGGACCAACCTGCTGTAAATACTTTTATAAAAAAGCTTAACAGACGGGGTATAACGACATATAAACACTACTTTACCAAAGGGTACCCCACCGATGTGGACGTAATAGTAAGCGAAGAGGGCTACGGTAAAAATCCTTATATCAAAGTTACAAAACCGCTTGTAATAGTAAACGGACCCGGACCCGGATCCGGAAAACTCGCCACGTGCCTTTCACAACTCTACCATGAAAACAAGAGAAATATAAAGGCAAACTATGCAAAATATGAAACTTTTCCTATTTGGAATCTTCCGTTAAAACATCCTACAAATGTTGCCTATGAAGCGGCAACAATAGATTTAAAAGATGTTAATATGCTCGATTCGTTTCATCTGGATGCATACGGTGTAAAAACCGTAAACTATAACAGAGATCTTGAGGCTTTTCCGGTAATCAAACGTATCATAGAAAAAATAACCGGAGAATCCGTCTACCAATCTCCTACGGATATGGGAGTAAACCGCATAGCGTCCGCAATCACTGATGACAAGGTCGTGCAATACGCTTCATGTCAGGAAATCATACGCAGATATTTGATTTCCCTTGTGGACTACAAAAAGGGAATAATAGATGAAGAAAGCTCAAACAGAGCTAAAGTCCTTATGGATGAGATGGATTTAAAAGTTTCCGACAGAGGTGTGGTAGGAGCCGCCAGAGATTATGCGGATAAAAAGCGTGCATGTGATGCTAAGTACGAAAACGTTGTAGCTATGGCTATAGAACTTCCTGACGGGAGCATAGTGACCGGAAGAAGCTCAAGACGCATGGTCGCCGCCGCCGCTATGGTTTTAAACGCAATAAAAAAATTATCCGGGGTTGCCGACGATATGCATATAATTTCTCCGTCCGTTTTAGCCACAATACAGCATCTTAAAACTGATATTTTGGAGCATGAAAAAACCAGCTTGACGCTGGAAGAAGTTCTAAGTGCTTTAACATTCTCCGCCACCACAAACCCGTCAGCTCAGGTTGCGGTCGAAAAACTTCTGCTCCTCAAAGGCTGCAAATCTCACTGCACCGCAATATTAAGCGGCAGAGATGAAAACACTCTGAGAAATTTGGGTATCGACGCAACTTGCGATCCCGAATATTCTACAAATAATTTATATTCAATTTAACAATTGTTCCGACAGCTTATTCAATGTAACTTGCAACTTTGAATAAGCTGTAGAAAACTCATACTTAATTTGACAATCAATCCAATTTGACAATCAATCCAACAATTTGTTCATAGAATCAATGCTGAGCCACAGAGTCGAAATGTTGTGCATCAGTGCGCTCGTTCCCGGTGATATCAGGCTCAGTATTCCCGCTCCTATAAGTGCGGAATTGAATCCGATAACAAACTTATAGTTTCTGTTTATCCTCTTGTCAAGTCTACGGCTAAGTTCAATAAGTGTCGCCAAGCTCATAAGATCATTCGATGAAATCGTTATATCCGCAACTTCTCTCGCTATGGAAGAACCGTCCTGCATGGCGATTCCCGCATCACAAGCCGAAAGTGCCGGTGAATCGTTTATACCGTCACCTATCATTATTACCTTTTTTCCTTGTGATTTTTGTTCCATAATATATCCGGCTTTATCTTCAGGCAGAACTTCCGCATAGTACTCATCCACACCTATCTTCTTTGCTACTGATTCCGCCGTTCTCCGGCTGTCTCCCGTCATCATAACCGTATAAAGTCCCATCGACTTCAATCTGTCTACAAGTATATCGGCACCCTCACGTATGGGGTCCTCTATACAAATGACAGCTGAAAGCACTCCGTCTATCGCAAGATAAAGGTGCGAATAATGCGCAGGGATTCCATATATCTTATCTTCTTCTCCCTCCGGAACAATGACTCCCTCATCTTCAAATATAAAGTGTCTGCTTCCTATCATTACCCGCTTGCCGTCAAGTGTCGAGACTATTCCGTGGGCTATAACATACTCAACTTTGCTGTGCATCTCCTCATGCTCAAGCCTTTCTTCCTTCGCTTTACGAACTACGGCGTTGGCAACCGAATGCGGGAAATGTTCTTCAAGACATGCGGCGGTTCTGAGCATCTCTCTCGAATTTTCTCCGTTAAAAGACACCACATCCACAACTTTAGGTTCGGATTCTGTCAGCGTTCCCGTTTTGTCAAATATCACAACGTCCGCTTCCGCACATGCTTCCATAAACTTGCCGCCTTTGATAACGATATCTCTTTCTCCCGCTTCTTTCATCGCCGCAAGTACTGCAAGCGGCATTGAAAGCTTGAGTGCACAAGAATAGTCAACCATTATAAACGACAGAGCCTTATTTGCGTTTCTCGTAAGAAGATATGTAGCCAAAAATCCTATAAAACTTATAGAAACCAGTTTGTCGGCCAGATGCTCGGACTTGGCCTGCGTCATGGACTTCATCTTTTCACTGCCTTCTATCATCTCTATAATTCTCTCATATCTCGACTCGCCTTGGACATTTTCCGCAGAAATCAGGATTTCTCCTTCTTCGACAACCGTCCCGGCGAAAACTTTCTTTTCCGCATCCTTATGTACCGGTGCGCTTTCTCCTGTCATTGATGCCTGATTGACATAAGCTTCGCCTTCAATAACAATGCCGTCAACCGGAACAACTCCGCCTGTCCTTACAACAATCCTGTCGCCCTCTTCAACTTTAGACATGGGAATCTGAACTTCCGTGCCCTCTTCCGTTCTTATCCATACTTTATCTACATGGATAGACATCTGATATGCCAAATCTTCCACAGATTTTTTATGTGTCCACTCCTCTAAAAGTTCACCCACACCGAGAAGATACATAACGCTTCCCGCAGTTGACAGATCTTTTCTGAAAAGAGATATTCCTATAGCCGCAGCATCAAGAACCGAAACTTCAAGTCTTCCGCTGAAAATACTCTTTATTCCCCTGAATATAAACGGTAACGCTTTGATAACGGCTCTTATATAAGCTATTTTATACGGTAAAAACAACTTGCAGGCAAAATGCAGTGCCGCTTTTGTTATAAGCTTTCCTTTGTAATATTCCGTAGTAGCTCTGCCGCTTCCTTCCTGTACCGTACAATTTCTGTCAGGCAGTGCAATCTTCTGCAGCTCTCTTAAAAGCTCATACTTATCTCCTTCATAGCATATCGCAACATCTCCCGTCCTGAAATATATGCCGACTTTCTTGACCTTCGGCATTTGCAAAATTTTTGCTTCCAGATTGTCGGCCTGTGCAATATTCAATTTCTTAACATCAATTGATATATGTATTCTTCCTCTTATTTCGTGCTTTATACGAAACTTCATAATTTACCTGTCCTATCCCCTTATATCTATATGCCTACATATTACCGTTTTCATCGTCTTCTTCGTCTTCAAAATCTTCCTCATCGAAGAACTCGGAAAAATCTTCAAATTCCTCTTCTTCTCTAATTGCATTTATCATGGTTGCCTCCGCATAAATATCTGAAGCTCCCGACTGCACTTTATCCGCATAATCCATAACGCAGTCTTTTCCTCTTAAAAGTGCCGCTACAATATGTGAATAAACTCTCTTGGCATCGCTGCTGCCTAAAATTTTCAATCCTGCCGTTCCGAACAAAGTTCCACCTGCAAATAACGCTAATCTCAATCCGTTTTTCTTTTCCATTTTTGTTTCCTCCATATTAAATTCATTATTTATAAAGTGTAAATATTGTAAAATTGATCACTGAGACTGTAAACTTCCTGATCATTGCCTTAAAATCGTTTATTAATATTTTAGGACTGATCACTTACGCTTATATCCTGTAAGCATCGCCATCATCATACAAACGACTCCTGCCCAAGCCCAAAATCGATGTTTTTTCATAAATACGACCTCCTTTCAATATCAAGAAATTTTTATTGACAATACTATACACTGGTTGTATTTTTTTTGCAAACTTAAAAAATCTCGTATTTTTAAAATTTACGAGATTTTTTAAAGTCTTTTTCGGTTATTTCGATAGAAAGAATGCTTCTGCCTTCAATCAATCCTTTTAGACTAAAATTATAGTCGATATTCAGGTTTCCGGTTAGTTTTTCCTTGTTCATATCCACTTTCAGATCATTTGCAAGGATTTCAATTTCCTGAACACCTGCCGGAGTTTCGTAAGATCCGTTGAATCTTCGGCCTTTCATGAATTCCATTCTCGTATCTCCCGCTCCGGATTCGCAGTTCGCTCTGCTCATTATAATTTCATTATCTCTAATGGTAAGAATTGTATGTCCTCCCATAAAGCCCGAAAGCTCCGTTTCGTCATATTCAACAAAAACTTCATTATTTTTTTCAAAAATTTTTCCTTCAGTAAAAAACTCCGCCTTACAGTCGTCTTCTTCGCTGTAAGCTTGCCTGCCTACAATGTGCAGCATCACATCTTTTGTCATATCCTTGCATCCTTTTCCATAAATTTTTCAATTCCAAGCCTAATTATCTCTTCAATTATCTCATCATATTTCATTCCCTTTTCCATGAAAAGTAGTGGAAACATACTGATATTTGTAAATCCCGGCAACGTATTTATTTCGTTTATAAATATCCTGCCCGTCTGTTTTTCAACCAGAAAATCCACTCTTGAATATCCGTAACAGTCGAGAGCCTGATACGCTTTTATCGCAAGCTCTCTTATCTCTTCCTCCATGTCTTTCGGAATATCAGCCGGTATGGAAAGTTTTGACTCCCCACCGTCGAAATATTTTGCTTTATAATCATAGAATTCCTCCGACGGCATAATCTCTCCTACAGCCCCCGCAATCGGGGCATCGTTTCCGAGTATCGCAGTTTCAAGTTCTCTGGCATCCACACCCTCTTCTATCACTATTCTTCTGTCATATCCTGCGGCGAGCCGAGCTGCGGTAAGAAGATCTTCCGAATCGTTTACTTTGCTGATTCCCACACTTGACCCCATGTTTGCGGGTTTTACGAACACAGGATATTTCAGCTTATCTTCAACCAAGGCTGCAATCCTTTTTTCCACTTCCTGATGTTCTCCTCTTAAAATATGGCTGTCGATCAATATGTAAGGACAGACCGGTAATCCGTGATGTACAAAGACTTCCTTTGCAAATGCCTTGTCCATAGCGATGCATGAACCTGCAACTCCGCTTCCCGCATATGGTATATTCACCGTTTCCAAAAGCCCCTGGAGCTTTCCGTCCTCGCAATAAGGACCGTGTATAATCGGTAATGCGAAATCCACTATATCCTTTAAACTCTTGCCTCCGCTTCCTAAAACTGTAAAGGCATACTTTTCCGGCTGCGTCATAAGAAGACTCTCCGCATCCGCCTGCCAGCTTCCGTCCTCTATTTTATCAACCTTATCAACGTCATATCTCAGCCATTTTCCCTTTCTTGTAATACCTATCGGAACAACTTCATATTTGTTCCTGTCTATCACTCTGATAACCGACGCCGCCGACATAAGCGAAATTTCATGCTCACCCGACCTTCCGCCGAAAATCACTCCTACCCTCATCATATTTAATATCCTCCATTTATTATGTCCGGCCCACTTATTAAATAAGCCGACTCGAGACTCGACAACAAGCGCAGTCTCATATGTCAAAAGGCAGGTTTATGCCTGCCCGAACAATTCATTTGAATCCATTATTATCATATCTCTTAAACTGTTTATATGAAACTCCGCAGCACTTCGTGCCGTCTCTCCGCTGCCTGTTTCTATTGCCCTTAATATGTTCGCATGCTCGGGAGGCATCTTTTCCGCTCTTTTGAAATCCTTGTAATAAAGATACCTGAACCTCAATACGATTTCCTGCAAATCTGTAACCATCTTGATCAGCAAGTCATTTCCGCTCGCCTCGACTATTATATGATGAAACAATGTATCGTTCGATATCATCTCTTTAGTGTTTCCCTCTTCAACCGCTCTGTCAAATGCCTGTGAGGCTTCTTTGAGTTTCATAAGCTCAATTTCTTTGATCCTGGTTGCCGCCAGCGTAGCCGCCAGCCCTTCCAATGTCCCTCTTATTTGAAGAATATTTACTATATCGTTCATCGATATAGTGGAAACATATGCTCCCTTTCTGGGCTCAATGGTAACAAGACCTTCTTTTTCGAGCTTTCGTATCGCTTCTCTTATAGGTGTCCTGCTCACTCCCATTGAATCTGCCAACTCGATTTCCATCATTCTCGTTCCGGGCTTAATTTCTCCGGACAGTATCAAATTGCGGAGTTCTTCATAAACCAGCTCTCTCAAAGGTCTGTGGCTTTGAATCTCAAAATTTATCAAGATAGTTCCCCCTATTCCATATCATTTTACCTGCCGCTAAAGAGTTTTTGTGAAATATGTTTCTTCATTTGTTTTTTTCATTATTTCAAACACTCTTTCCGCTTTGGTTCTGTTAGCATACAGTCCGTAAATCGTAGGCCCTGAACCGCTCATAAGCACCTTACTCTTGGGACACGCTTCCTGCATTTTATCCTTTGTATACTTTACTAAAGGATACTCTTTTAAAGTGACATTTTCAAGTACATTTATCATATTTTTTTTAATCTTGAAGTGATTTGCTTCCGATACCCCTTCAATAAGTTTATCCATATCGGGATGCTCGGTGATCTCATCAAGTTTAAGAGCCTGATATACTTTGGGGGTGGAAACACTTATCGACGGCTTTGATAAAACCACATAACTGCAAAATCTCGGCAAAGGTTTGATCTCATCCCCTTTTCCGACAGCTTCACAACAGGTGGACGCCATAGGGTCGTCTCCAAGCCCCAGGCAGACATTTGTCACCGCCTGACCCGTCAACATAAAAGGCACGTCCGCCCCGAGCGGTTTACCGATTTCTATCATATCTTTTAAGGTCATATTCAAATTCCACAACTTGTTAAGCCCCAATATCACTGCCGCCGCATTTCCGCTTCCGCCCGCAAGGCCCGCCGCAACAGGAATATTTTTCTTAAGGGCGACCTGAATATGCTCCTCTTTATGTTCAGGAAATTTTTCAATCATCAAAAGTACTGCTCTATATGCCAGATTTCGTTCATCTCTCGGTATATACGGTAAATTTGCAGATATTTTTACGGCTTTATCCCTCTCGGGGAAAATGCCTATTCCGACCTTGTCATAAAGATCTAAAAGCTGCATAACCATTCTCACTTCGTGATATCCGTCCGGAAGCTTTCGCAAAACGTCAATGCTCAAATTTATCTTTGCATTGCTTCGAAGTTCTATGCATTTTTTTTGTTCTTTATTTTTTACCGGCAGTTTTCCGACCATTTCCTAATTCATCTCTCTTCATTTACATTGTGCTGTCTATTATATTTTATAACTCTCGGTTTTCCTGCTTTTTTTGACTCCGATATAAATATCCTTTCTTTTTCATCTTGTTTCTTTTTTCGCTTTTTAGAATCTTTTTCCGCCTTGGCAGCCTCATCGTTACGCCTCTTTATTTCATCATTTCTCTTTCGTTCCTGCTCATATTTCTTTTCTTTGGCTTCTTTACGCTCGGCTTTTTCTCTATCTATTTTCTGTTTCTGTTTATTTTTCTTCTCCGCTTGTTTTTGCTTCTGTTCTCTGTCCGCACTCACTACCGCCTCTACGGATTTTCCTGTTTCTTTAGCGACCTTATACGGATTTACTTTCCCTTTTTTCTTCTCTTCTTCAGCTTCTTTTTTCGCTTTTCTCTTAGTCCCGATCGATGTGAAAACAACCATGAATACAACCATAAGAACCATCATCAATATATATATATTAGTGCTTTTTTGCATATCCATTATCCCGAACTTCACTGTTGTATTCTCTCCGAGAGTCTGCCCGTCCGTCGCCTGCAAATTCTTTGAGATTTCAAGTTTGTACTTCCCTTTGGATTTAAGATCTTTTTGCACATATACCCAAATTTCCTTCGGATTTTTTTCACTGTAAAGCGTCATGATTTTTATGCTCTTACCTTTTTTATCAAGCAAACGAATTTTTCCTTTATTCGCTTTTTGAGCTTCTTTTCCCACCATGTTATGATTAAATCTCAATTTAACCGCAACATTCATCGGCTGCAAATCGTGCTGCCCGTTTTCCGGATAACTTCCCACCAATTTTAATCCGTCCGCAAAAACAAAACTTGTAGACATCAAAACAGCCAACAAAGTCGCACACACAGCAGTTCTAAATTTTCTCATCTGATAACTTCCTCCTATTTCGCTCTCTTAAATCTTTAAAAAAATCCTTGATTATCTTACTGCATTCAGCTTCCATAACACCTTTTTCTATTTCGGTATAATGATTGAGCCTTTCATCCTGAACTATATTGCACAACGAACCGCAAAATCCCGCCTTAAAATCGCAAGTTCCATAAACAAGCTTTTCCAAACGAGCCAAAACAACTGCACCGCTGCACATCGCACACGGCTCCACAGTAACATAAAGATGACATCCGTGCAGCCATTTTGTTCCGAGTTTTTCACATGCGTTTTCTATGGCGATGATCTCCGCATGACGTGTAGGATTCTGTTCCATTTCAACTCTATTATGCCCTCCGGATATAATTTTATTCTTATACACGATCACCGCTCCTATCGGTATATCACCGTGTTCTGCGGCTTTTTTCGCCTCTTTTAAGGCTTCTTTCATAAAAATTTCTTTATCCAAAATTACACCACCAAAGCCCAAGTCCTTACACACTAAGTGAGTTTAACACAACTCACGCCATTTTACAAGGTTTGAAGAACTTATAGTACATCGCCTGTCAACCCCGGTATCTTGATAAAACCCGAGTTACGTCTTCTTGTTCAAAGGACTTATATATCTCCCTCTTCGCCCGTTGTGATCAACAATTTTTACCGATTAGTATTTTATTCCTCTATATATATTTTTTCAAGCCTATTCCCAAAACCGCAGATTATTTCATAATTTATAGTATCGGCTATATGTGCCAGTTCGTCGGCATCTATTTTTTTTTCTCCGTCTTGTCCCAAAAGTGTAACGGTATCTCCCTCTTTTACATCAGGTATATGCGTAACGTCGACCATAAACTGATCCATACAGATTCTCCCTGCAATCTTTGCACGCTCCCCTCCGACTATCACTTCCGCCCTGTTTGAAAACGCTCTTAAGTATCCGTCCGCATATCCTACCGGAATCGTAGCTATCACCGCTTCCTTTTCCGTAACATAAGTTCCTCCATAACTTATCCTCGTGCCCTCGGGAACTTTTTTAATATGCACGATATCCGCTTTTACAGACATCACCGGTCTTAAGTCAATATTTCTATTTATCACTTCATCGGACGGCATATATCCATAGAGTAAAATACCCGGACGTACTCCGTCAATCCATGCTTCCGGAAGATCAACGCACGCACCGCTGTTAGCTATTATCTTTGATCCGTAATCTATGCCTGACAATTTCATCTTGCCGGCAAAATCGTTAAATATTTTGAGCTGTTCATAGGCATACGTTTTGTCTCTGTCATCGGATGTTGCAAAATGGCTGAAAATCCCCGTAATTGTTATCCCCTCAATCTTCGATATTTGCCTTATATCTTCCAAGGCTTTTTCGTCCGGCAAAAAACCCACACGCCCCATGCCCGTATCGACTGCAACCATAACCTTCGCCTCTTTCCCATACTTTCCCATACCTGTAGCCGCAAGCGCTTTTGCACTTTTTATACCGGAAATAACCGGGACTATGTCGTATTCAAAAACATAGGCTGCAAGATTATCGGGAATCAAACTGAAGCAAACTATAGGTGCGGTTATCCCTCCCTCTCTCAAAACGGCTGCTTCCTTAACCGTCGCAACACCGAGAGCCGCAGCCCCTTCTCTTTCTAAAACTCTTGAAACGGAGAGTGCACCGTGTCCATACGCATCCGCCTTTACAGAGCAGATTACAGGTCTTTGTCTTACAAGCTTTTTCACTTCTCTAAAGTTATGCGCAAGATTAAGTAAATTCAATTCCATCCTTGCAGGACGCAACAAATCGTTCATCACTAAGAACCTTCCTTTTATTTTTTATCTTGTTTGTCTTGAATATACATATTGTTTTATGTTAAAATCATTATTGTTTACATGCCCTTGTAGCTCAGTGGATAGAGCAATGCTCTCCTAAAGCATGTTAGCGGAGGTTCGACTCCTCTCAAGGGCACCATTTTTACTGTCGATTTATAACTTTTATAGCGAAAGGAGCGTTCCGGTATGATTCTTGATGTCATAGCTTCCGTTATAATAATTGCAGTTATGATACAAGGTTTCAGAAACGGGTTTTTATACACGTTTTTTCATACTGTAGGCTGGATAGTCTCCGTTATAGCAGCTTTCTTTGCAAAACCGTTTGTGATCAAGTTTGTCAATAAATATACCGACATTCACGATATATTTTACGGTCATGTCAGAGAGGCTTTTTTTAATTCACCCAAAAGCGATATAACAAGTCAGGCTGATTACCTTCCTTTTGTTATAAGAGAGCCTCTTATAAAAGGTTTGCGCTTTGCAGGTGAAGAAGCAAAAAATATAATGGCCGACAAAACTTCCGCCATACTTTATCATATCTCCGTTCTCATCGTCCTGACCGTAATTATACAAATCTTGATAAACGTGCTGCTCTTCTTCATATCAAAGCGTAGCGGTTCCGGTATTTTTTCCGGTGTCGACGGTTTTTTCGGATTGATCACCGGCATCATAAAAGGTGTAATAATAGTTTTCATATCGTTGGCTGTTCTTATACCTATAAATGGACTGTTAAATCTGCCGCTTTTGACCGACTTGATCCAACAGTCCAAACTTGTAAAAATACTTTATGAAAACAATGTCATAATGCTGTTCATTAAGAATCTTGTCACCTTTAAATAATTTTCATTTATTTCTCTGCTATTCAATTTCACTTTCACCCGCTGTCGATGCAGGCTTTAAATAAGTCTTCTTTTATTTCTTCATCGGTACCGAAACACCGTCTTTGGTTATAGATATTGCTTTCGCACTGTCAAGCGGAACTCCGCTCCAAATATCAAATTCTTCCGAATCGGCATATAAAAGCTTGACATCCCAACCGTCTTTAGCCTTGGGCATATTGCCCGTCACTTTCAATTCAAGTTTCTCACCGTCTTTCCATGTAGATGAACTCGAATCCAGTTGCCGCCATTTTTTTCTATGTTCAGACCTTACAAGCAGCTTTCCTTTTAAATCGTTGCCTGTATTGTTTATCAGAACAATCTTTCTTTCAGCTTTTTTTGGACTCCCGGCCTTTTTATCTTCTTTATCTCCGCAGGCTGTAAAAGTCCCCAGCCCGAGAATTATTACCAAGATTAAACACAAAATCCCGGAACATTTTTTCATATATCTTTTCCCTCCCAATACATAAAATCCGCAATGTACAATGCTTATACACCGCATTTAATATTCTACTCCACCTCATCACGCTACGTCAATATCCATAAGAAAACTAATCAAAAATAATGTTCCAATCCGCTACGGCAACAGCTATTTTTATACCGTCTATTTCCTTTTCTCTTACGATGAGCTCGCCTCTCATACTTCCTAAAAAAGCAGCCCTCTCCGCTATGCCGCTAAGCTTTACGGGTGCATTCTTATACAAGCTGCTCTGCTGTTCCAAATTCTCAAGCTCACTCTCTCCGAAACAACCGTATCTGACTTTGTATTCTTTGCAAAGCTTCAATATCCCCGCAGCTTTTCTGTTGGTATCCACGGAGCTTATCCTTTTTACCGCTTTTACCGAAATATCATATTCCATGAGTACAGACTCCACCGTTTTTTTGACAACTGCAAAGTCCGTTTCCATATCGCAATCAAGCCCTATTGTAACAATCCTCGGTATCATAGCCAAAGTCTTCTCAAAAGGTCTTTCTTTTCCCGAAAGGCTTACATAGACGCCGACCCTCGGCATCTCTCTTTTTTCTTCAATATCTTCCTGTGAGCAAGGTATGACTCCTACCGGAACCTTGCCTGAAACCGGAAAGCTTCCTGCAATACCGATATGTTCTCCATCTATATAGCTTCCGTTAATATCTCTGATTTTTTCTTTATTGCATATGTAAAGGTTATTTTCAACTGCCCATGTGTCAACGGAGAATCGACCGGTAAAATCCCCCGGTGTAGTAATAACCGCCGATGCCGAAAGTCTCTCCGCAATCTCCATAGCCAGCCTGTTAGCACCGCTTATATGCCCTGTTATAACGGGAACTACATAATGTGCCCCCTCATCTATAACGATTACCGCAGGATCCGTCGTCTTATTCCTTAAATATGGAGCTATCGCCCTTACCGCAATGCCTGTCGTTCCGATAAAAATCAAAACGTCATATGTAAATAACGCTCTCTCCGCCCAGAGTGTAAGGCTGGTTTCAAGCGGATCGAGCAGACCTGCGTCCACGGCCCTGCCGTTCGCAAATGCGCTGCAAACATGTCCGCTTCCTTCAAGAATCACTTTTGTTTTAAAACAAAGTTCCGCTCCGTCTTTTGTAAATGCAATTAAACCGATTTTCATTTTAGACCCCCTTCATATCCTATAAACTGTAAACACATTTTCCGTTCACAAACGTTTTATATGCCTTTATTCTCGCTATATCAAATGTATCCGAATCGAAAATATCTTCATCGAGTACAACGAAATCAGCCTGCTTCCCGACAGAAATGCTTCCCAACTTTTCTTCCATGTGAAGCATCTTTGCAGCGTTCAGCGTAAATGCTCCGATTACGTCTTCCGTCTTAAACCCCGCCTGTATGAGCATTTCCGATCTGTTTTCCGGTTTTCCGTCTTTTGCCGCACCCAGGTCCGCTCCGAAAGTTATCGGAATGCCGGAATCCGACATTCGTTTTAATTTTTTAAAAATATCTATATCCGGTTTACCTTTATATAATATCCCCGAATTTGCTATGAGGCGATTGGCAGCTACGCTCACTATATCACTCTCATCAAGCTTCTCTGCCGATGCCAATGAAACCGTAAGCTTATTAAACCCTGCTTTTCTTATATCCTGAACAAGCCTTAAAACCTCTGAAGTCGTATGTTTGTTTATAGTATCGAACTGTAGGCTGAAGCCTTTGTTTGCCGCTTCTATACATAAAATTCTTATCGCTTCTCTGCTTATTTCGGAACATGTCTCATCGCAGTTATATTTAAGTCTCAAAATATTTACAGTAGCCGTTGTCGCAGTTTCTTTCGCCAACATTCTTTTATGCGTGAGCTTTTTATTTGCCAGTTTTGCATCTTTTAACGTCCTTACCGTAACCGAGCCGAAAAGCTTGTGCCGAAGCTCTTTATTATGCCAAAATTTCTTAAGTGCCCACAAATATATATAGTCCAAATATTCATAGGAGCCGCAGTCAAAAACGCCTATAAACCCCCTACTTGAATATTCTTTGTCGAGTTCTTCAATCCTTGTAGCCACTTTTTCCGTATCGAACGGTTGAAGCTGCTGCAACGCTTTCATAATGCTGTCTATGCCGATGATTCTTCCTGTAGCATGTCCTAACTGATCTTTTTTTATTATTTCAACTTTCGGTATATGTGCAGTTATTATGCTCTCTATTCCTGATTTCTTTATAGCCGAAGTATTCATCAGACTCTCCGCACCCGCATCACTCAGCAACACCACGGGTCTGTCACTGCAAAGACCGTCCAAAAATCCTTTTTCATCATAGACATCGTCAAACATTCCGTCCTTATATCCGACTCCGAAAATCAACGGTATCTCCCTGTTATTACGAGCAAATTCAGATATTTTATCAATGACTTCTTTTCTTGACATATGCCTTGAGAAGAAAACCGCCAATCCTTTCATTACAGTTCTTACAGGATGTCCATGTGAATCTATGAAACCCGGCAAAACGGTTCTTCCTTTGAGGTCTATGATCTGTGTGGTCTCTCCTATATACTCATCTGTATGCTCCGATCCTACAGCGATGAACTTATCTCCTTTCACTGCAAATCTGTCCGCCCATTTATATTTTACATCCGACGTATATATTTTGCAGTTCTTAAATACCGAATCCGCCTTATTTTTATGTAAAAGCTCTAAAGGTTCACCCATTTGTTTCTCCCATCTCCGCTATTACTTCTATTTCAACCAAGACGTCTTTTGGCAATCTTGAAACCTCTACCGCCGACCTCGACGGATATGCTCCCTCTTTAAAAAAGGTTCCGTATACTCTGTTCATTTCGGCAAAGTCGTCCATATTCTTCAAAAATACAGTTGTCTTTATAACTTTATCCATTGATGTTCCGGCGGCTTTCAAAATTTCCGCCACATTTTTCAATGCTCTTTCGGTTTGAACCGCAATGCCTCCCCCGGAAACGGCTCCCGTTTCGGGAACAATGGGAACCTGTCCCGATAAAAACAGTAAATTCCCCACCATATTTGCCTGTGAATACGGTCCGAGTGCCGCAGGCGCTTTGTCAGTGTATATCGTTTTTCTCATTTTCATTTACTCCTTTTTTATCATGTGTCCTGTTTGAAAATCTTTCACCAAGTTCATCCTGCAATATTTTTCTCATAAAATCGGCCCCTTCTCCCCCAAGATATCTCTTGGGAAAAACTATATTTTGAGCCATATTTATATAGATATAGAAGCTGTTTTGGACTTCATACGCTTCGGTGATTATACGCCACGGAAGCATGAGATCCGCATCCTCGATTCCTCCCGTCATATGTATCCCCATATGTGTAACTATATATCTGTGTTTGTTGTTTATGCATATTTTATCAGGCTCTATTATCCTTTTGACTATTCCCCCGAGTATCATCCTGAAGCCAAGCACTGCAACGCTGTATATGAAAAGAAGCATAAATACACGAACAGGCAAATCCACCACTTGTGCCAAATCTAAAATTTGGAGTGCCAATGCAAGCAACAGAGATATGAGAAGAGTTATCGCAGGCGTCTTTCTCTTATAAAACACGTCAAAAATCGTCTGACTTTTATAATCATCAGAATTTATCTCGGATTCAAAAACTAAAGCTCTTTTAGATATCGGCATTTGTCTCTCCTGTTTACTCCGCTTCTTACTTAGTTGTACTCAATATCTCTTTATTCTTTTCAACCTGACTTATCTTAAGTTTTTTAAGTTCTTCCGCCGTCACCTCATCATTTATCCCAAGTATTTCAGGGCTGTAGAAACTGGTCGAAATAATTTTCCCGTCAATATTCACCTTGCTGAAAGGCGTAAAGTTCTTACCTCTTACATACACCTGTTCACCTACTTTGAATGTTCCGTAAACCTGTATAGGTTTTACTCCCATCTTCATGTTTGCCTTCTTATACGGATTCGCCCCTCCAAAGATGTAATTGTCTCCATAAAGCATATCATATTGCAGCAATTTAAGATTTGCAAGATAGCTGTTTTCTCCTCTGTGAAGTTGGTGATATTTAGTTACTATCCCCTGATCCAAATTAAGCCTGTTCATTACGATGGGCGCCACCTGATATGATTTCAAATCGACATCTCTCTTGGGCATATCAAAGTTGCTCCAGATAACGTACTCCGTCTGATATATCGTACTGTTCCTCATATCGCTGTTTTTTATATCCAGCGGCGGCAGATGGTCTCCATATATCACAAGTACCGTTTTTTCCGGGAATTTTTCAAGCCGTTTCGTAAGATTCCCTATAAACTTATCCATCTCGTATACTTGTTGCACATAATATTCATAAGCATTTTTTTCTTCTACTGTCGGCAATCCGTCTATTTTTATCTCCGTGTTATAGCTTCCGTCTGTAGGGTACTTACCATGTCCCTGCACGGAAATACAACAAACAAAATCGGAATTTTCCGTAGATTTCATGGCTCCCAATATCTCATCTGTCAATATTTCGTCTTTTGCCCAGTTTCTCGGAGTTTTCTTAACGTGGTTCATATATTCCAGCGATGTGAAAGTATCAAATCCGAGATTTGCATAAACTATATTTCTGCTGTAAAACGCTCCTCTGTGATTGTGTATTGCATGTGCGGAATACCCGTAATGTTTTAGGTTATAGCATATGCTCTCGGCAGTCTGTTCTTTTAAAATGGATTTGTACGGATATTCTCCCGGTCCGAAAAATTTGACCGTCATTCCGCTGAGCATTTCAAATTCCGTATTCGCAGTTCCCGCTCCTACAGACGGAACTGTCAGATATCCCGATGAGAATTTCTTTTTCAGCGCCTGGAAGTTGGGATCGGGATTTTTTGAAAACTTTAAATTTTTAAGCCTTTCAGGGTCTATAAACGACTCCATTTGCAAAAATATAACATTCGGCTTCTTTTCTGCAGCTTTATGAAATTTACCGTCTTCCGTCAGATTTTTTTTGAGCTCTCCCTTATCAAAAATATTTCGAATACGGCTTTTGGAATAATTCATAGGTTTGCTTATCCCTGTATTCAGCCATGTGTTCACAAAGCAGTACGGAACTCCGTAATCTCTATATGCATAATTCAGATTATAAAAATATGTGGATACCAGATTATATTTAACCGCCATCTGCCACGAACCGAACGTCATAGCGATGATAAGCAGGAACCCCGTAACCGCAAATTTGTAATTTATCTTGTTCTTTCGTTTAGGTGCGGATATAAATGACTTTATAAACAGCCCTACCACACCTATCACCAAAGCTATTATAAGCACTATCTGAAATTTGTTAAAATAATTCGGCAATATCATTATACCGTTATCTAAAAGTGCCAGATCCGCAACGGTAAAAGGTGTCATTCTGTTTCCCAGAACAAGACCGTTAACCGTGCCGAGTATCACCCAAAACGTCACGATCACCGTTCTCGTAAATCTCTTTCGCCTAAACAGCATACAAAGTGAAAGCGTCGAAAATATGAGCATCATGTTCAATAAAAACACAAAAGGGCTGTAGAACAAAAATATAAACGATTTTGCCAAAGATCTTCTGCCGAATGTCTCTATATAAAACAGAATAACGAATGCATAAATCAGGTTTCCGAATATATCATTGTTTAACAGTTTTGCCAAAACAGGATGTTTATCGCTGTCTATTTTAAATTTTGCAAGTTTTTTAGCTAAAAATCCGTCCTTTTTTTCTTTTTCCTATTTTAAATTTAAACTCCATATCAAGTCCTCGCCAAGTAATCCCAAATGCCGTTTGCAACAACTGCAAATTCTCCCATACTCAAAGTTTCCGCTCTGCGTCCCCCGTCTATATTCACTTCGCTTAAAACTTCCTCTATATTCTCCTTTGAAAGCCCCGCAACTCCGGCAAGAGAATTATTCATAGTCTTGCGCCTTTGTCCGAATCCGCTCCTTATTACTTCAAAAAAAAGTTTTTCCGATTTTAAATCCACCGGTTTTTTCTCTCTCAAATCCAACCTCAGCACGATCGAATCCACTTTCGGTCTCGGAACAAATGCCTCTTTAGGCGCTTTTACCACCTGTGTTATTGTACAATAATATCCTACAGCCAAAGAAAGCACTCCGTAAGCTTTTGTTGCAGGCTCGGCAAGTATCCTCTCTCCGACTTCCTTTTGCATCATAACCGTAATGCTGTCAACGGGAATTTCCTCCTCTAAAAACCTCATTATTATCGGTGTCGTTATATAATACGGAAGATTTCCCACCACCCTTATCGACTGCGGCTCAAAATCCAATCCCTCACATTCATCTTCAATCAATTTTTTGATATCGACTTTAAGCACATCTCCTTGAATGAGAGAGAAATTTTTTATATCCCTAAAATTTTCCTCCAAGACGGGAATCAGATTCTTATCAATTTCAATTGCCGTAACATGCCCTGCAACTTCTGTCAATCCCTCGGTCAAAGCTCCCATTCCCGGACCTATCTCAACAACAAGACTTTTTTCATCTATCAAAGAACTCTCTATTATCGCATTTATTATGTTTATGTCCGTAAGAAAATTTTGCCCTAAACTTTTCGTAAATCTGAAGTTGTGCCGTTTTTTAGCCGTATTTATGCTCCCACTCTTGTAAAGCTTCATAAAATTTTTCCCTTTTTATTCCATAACTGTTGAGTCGCCTTAAAAATTCTTTACTGTTTCCATATCCTATTCCCAAAAACGTTCCGACAAACTGCCTCTTACTCCTGGCTCCATGTCCGAAAGCCATGCCGTTTTCAAAGAGATCTTCTTCAAAAAAAGTAATTTCATTTTCCGATATCTCCGCCGATGCTTTCTCCAATGCTCTTATTATACTCTCCTTTTTTGCATTTTCAATACCGACATCACCATTTTTTGTGGCCTCACAAGGCGATAAATATGCATGTTTGCTGTTAGGGAACATATCATCAAGCCGTTTTCTTATTTTTTGCCCCGCAAAGTCCGGATCCGTAAAAATTATTATCCCTCTTTTTTCATAGGCATTTTTTATCCTGTCTATGGTATCTTTACTTATACCGAATCCGCTGGTCGCTATAGTATCACATTCACACGCTTCTCTCACTCTGTTTTCATCGTCTCTTCCCTCAACGATTACAACTTCTTTTATCATCTGTTGTCCTTCTTTATTTTATCTTGTTTCTTCTTTAATTTTTGCTGTTTGTATCTTATCGTTTCCATATCAATTTACATTCCGCCGCCTTCGGGCGGTACCATAAACATAAATAGTAATAAAAGTATCAGCATCCTCTGCTTTCTTTCACACTGATTATCTATAATAATTTTCTTTATAGTTTTGTCATTGCTTCTTATTCTTTTTATCGTTATTCTTTTTATCGTTATCCTTTTTATCACCGTCTATAATATATATTATCTCTCCCGGTTTAACGAGTTTGAGCTGTTTTCTCGCCTGTTCCTCGATGTACTCGGGTTCGTTTACCAGCTTAAGTTCTTTTTCAAGATCTTTTTTCTTTTCTTTAAGAGCCCTGTTTTTTTCAAGTGCCGTGTTTTGCTCATGTCTTGTCATGACGACTTTGCCTACGGATATCCCCACCATTATAACTATCAGTATCAATGCCAAGCCGAAAAATTTTACTCTCCTTTTTCTTAATTGTCGTTTTCTCTGACTGACCTCGACGGGGACATCAACTTCAGGCCGAATTTTTGTCCGCCTGTTTCTCCTTTTTATTCTCGCTTCTTCAAAATCTATAACCCTATCACTATATTCTTCTTTGAATTTGCGACTTCTTCTCTTTTTTCTTTTAAACATATTTTCCCTTTTACATCCCTCTTCTATGTTAAATTCACCGCTTTGAATCAGATATCGTTTCTCTACCGGAGATATAGGAAACACATGTGCTATTCTATATTCGGGGTCCCCCTCATTGTTATCATATCCAGTTTGACCGTAACTTTCGTCCCCTCACCTACTCTGCTTTCTATATCGATACTTCCTCCCGTCTGCTCAATGATCTGCTTTGAGATTGGAAGCCCCAAGCCTGTTCCCCCCTGTGAACGAGTTCTGGCTTTGTCAACACAGTAAAACCTTTCAAATATTCTCGAAATTGATTCCGCCGGTATACCGATTCCCGTATCGCTTATAACTATAATCGCCTTTTTATCCTCTCTATATGCATCTATATCTATTCTTCTTCCTTCATCTGTGTATTTTATAGCGTTGCTTATAAGGTTCAAAAATACCTGTTCGAGTTTATCCTTATCGACCAAAGCGGGGAGCTTTAAATCATCGTCATATATTTTATTAACCTGCAATGATTTACTTTCTGCCATAATGCTGAGTTTTTTCACTGAAGTATTTAAAATTTCAACTGTATTCTCATTCTTAAAGTTCCACTCCGCAAGCTGATTGTCCAGCTTTGAAAGCTCCAGCAGCCCTTTTACTATCCTTGCCATTCTGTCCGCTTCGTCGCTTATTATGCCTAAAAACTGTCTGCTCATTTCAAAATCCGCCATATATGTTTCCGAAAGCGTTTCCGAATAGCTCTTTATTGTTGTCAAAGGAGTTTTCAGCTCGTGAGATACATTCGCCACAAAGTCCATCTGCGCTTTTTCCAGTTTCTGCCTCTCCGTAATATCCTGAATAAGCAGGATTATTCCCTCTTTTCCTTCTTCATCCTTATATCTGTCATATCTTATATCAAATATGCTCCCGCCGTACTCGATCATATCCGAAACGCCTAAAAGTCTGCAGTTTTTTTCGATTTTCTCAAGCAAAAGCTCCTGACTGAAATACTTTATGATATCATCATATTTTTTGTTCTCGATATCATCGTCGTCTATCCCTAAAATCTTTTTTGCAACACGGTTGACATGAATCAAAGTTCCGTCCAAATACAAAACTACAACACCGTTTGAGAGATTTTTAAGTATAGCTTCAAGTTTAGTTTTTTCTCCTGACAATTCTCCCAGCAGCGTGCTTATTCTCTTATCTAAAAAATTGAGCGAATCGCCCAAATCACCTATCTCATCATTTCCTTCAATTTCTATCTCATCTCCGAAATTTCCGTTTGCCATATCCATAGCTTTGCCGGTTATTTTCTTTATAGGCGCGGTTATTCCCCTCGAAATAAAAAGACCTACGAGAACAGTTATAATTACGGATAGGATCATAGCTTTTATAAAAAAGCTTTTAACCTTGTCAATGGCTGCATATGCGGTACTTAAATCCGATCTTACATATATGGCTCCGGTTATTTTGCCTGCATGTTTTATCGTAAAAACCATATTTTTTACAGGCTTCCCCGATCCGGAACGTCCGTCCGATACTCTGTCTTTACCAAGTAATCCTTCTATAATCAAATTTTCATCCAGATCCTGTTCATCTATGGATTTTATGTCCGTTCCCACATTGTTTGTAGCTACGATTACCATGTCCTTATCAATTATGAACACTTCTTCCTTAAAGCTTTTATCCCAACTGTCCACTATTTTTTTGACTTTATCCTGATTGTTTTGCAGATCTTCAAAAACTGAAATCGAAGACATAATCTCGCCTTGTTTTATTGTTCTCGATATATTGTTTCTGATCGACTTCATATAATAATCATCCATTCTGTCGATTATAAACATTCCCAATATTGAAGTCGCTATAAATACTAAAACAAAATACACAAATACCAGTTTCCAGCTTATACTGTTCCACCATCTGCGTTTTCCCATTATTCTTCTCCCTTGAAGTAATAACCTATGCCCCTTTTTGTCATTATGTATGCAGGCGATGCGGAATCATCTTCAACTTTCTCACGAAGCCTTCTGACCGTAACATCCACGGTCCTTATATCCCCGTAATACTCATATCCCCATACTTCTTCCAAAAGCTGCTCTCTCGAAAAAACTTTATTGCTTCTTTCCGCAAGATATTTCAGCAGTTCGAATTCTCTAAGTGTCAAATCTAAAACTTTGCCGTTCTTTTTAACTTCATACCTGTTTTCATCTATCTCAATATTGTGATAAACTTTTACACTGCCTTTAGGTATCTTGTCTCCACCCTCCGCCTCGGAAAGTCCCACTCTTCTTATATTTGCATTTACCCTTGCTATAAGTTCTCTCATCCCGAAAGGCTTTGTAATATAATCGTCCGCTCCAAGTTCCAATCCCAAAACCTTGTCAACCTCATCTTCCTTGGCCGTAAGCATTATTACGGGAACGCTGCTGACCTCTCTGATTTTCTTACAAACTTTAAATCCGTCTATCTCCGGCATCATAACATCCAAAAGCACGGCATCATAATCCTCTCCGAGCGCCATACTCAGGCCGGTCTTACCGTCATATGCCTTGTCGACACTGAAACCCTCTCTCTCCAAATTATAAACGACTATATTGGAAATTGCTTTATCATCTTCTACTACTAATATTTTTCGTTTATCCATAATCCAACCCTCCGTTTATGCTTCTTCAACACTTTATACGACCGTGCAATAAACATCTACATTTTCTATTTATACTTCTTCAACTTTTTTCAATATCTCCGCATAACAGCTGCACCTTTGTCCGTTGTCCAAAATCCCCGTATCCTTACATTTATCGCATTGATATTGAATATCTATATAATTCAGCACGAAATTATTTTCCGTCATAAGAAATGCCTTTTCGCTGTTCAGCCTTTTCTGCTGTCTTATGAGCTCTTTTATCCTGTCCGTATCTGCACTTCCGTCCAAAATCATGGATTTTGAAATTTTAAGCCCTATATCCCTGAGTTCCTCATCGAGAGCCTTTATCCTCGGTACCTTGCTGTAGACCTCTTTTTTGCGAAGTTTGGCAGCTTCCTCTTCATTTTTCCTAACCTCTTCGTAGTGTTTTTGAGCTTTCATGATCGCATTATCCTGTGAAGAAGAACTTCCGCCTACAACCTTCGCCCCCGTTTGGTTCCTGCCTTTCAAAACGGAATTTACATAGTTTAAGTTAGGATTGGAAATACCCGTAGTCTTGCTGCACGCATCAAGCACTTGCTCCATGCTCACACCGAGCTCGTCAAACCACGAATCCATCATTTTCTTTTCCGCTTCCGTCGGATTTCTCATAAATCCGAGCCCCTGCATAACTCTTTTATAGTTATAATGCCTGCTGTCCGAATCGGCCAAAAATGCCTCTATATCCTTCAGTTTAAAGAGATTTCTTTGATGCCAGTCCTTTAAAATACTTCCCACATAATTCACTCTTGTCTGATTCCTGTGGTCTTTAGCATACTTGTATCCGAAAATAATTACTTCCGGTTCCATGTTGTAATCTGTGAGCCAGCTCAAAACCTCTTCGGTCTCACGACCTTCCAAAACTCTTTCAACGACATCCTCTATATTGTCATAGAGCTGTTTCAGCTCAACATCTGCAAGTTTAAGCGCTTTTTCATTTTTTATTTTTTCACGCTTGCTTCTCTTGGGACAATACATCTTTTCTTTCAAATTCAAAAATTCCACCTTATAATGAAATCTGTCTTCTTTATCCTTATATGTTTTTTTTATAATACCGAGATGCTCCCAATAATTCCATGCCTTGAGAACGTCTTCCGGCTCCATTCCCAAATGTTTGGCTATATTCTCATTATTTATGTCCGGCTGATACCCCGAATACATAAGCGCAAATAAAAACACTTTTACATAGTCCCCCGGAGCCGCCGGCAAATATTCATTTATAAATATATTTTCCACCTGTGTGTCGTGCAGGAAGCACTCTCTGTTTTTCCGCCTTATAAAATTCATCTATACTTTACTCCTTGATCGGATTTTATCTGAAAGTTTCATGTTTTATTTTGTTTAATCCCTGATCGGACTCTTATCCACAAATCTCGTATATTTACCGAGCCATGCAAGCTCTACCGTTCCTGTCGGACCGCTCCTTTGTTTAGCGATTATAACATCACAGACATTAGGTTTTTCCGTGGTCTCAGGATTGTAATATTCATCTCTGTATAAAAACATTACAATATCCGCATCCTGCTCTATGGATCCGGATTCTCTCAAATCCGACAGTATAGGTCTGTGATCCTGCCTTTGCTCCGGTGCCCTTGAAAGCTGTGACAACACTATGACCGGACAGTCCATCTCTCTCGCCAAAAGTTTTAAAAATCTGGACAGTGCGGTTATCTCCTGTTGTCTGCTTTCCGCCCTGCCCTCATATGTCATGAGCTGCAAGTAATCTATTATTATCAAGTCCAGTCCACGCTCGGCTTTAAGTCTTCTGCACTTGTTTTTTATCTCCATTGCGGTTATACCTACAGAGTCATCTATTATTATATTTGTCTTTGAAAGTGCGTCCAAGGCGATATGTATCTGATCCCAATCGCTCGTTTCAAGGTTTCCCTTTTTAAGCTTCTGCATTTCTATCCGTGATTCCATGCTCATAAGCCTTTGTCCGAGCTGCTCTGTGGACATCTCAAGCGAAAATATCATAACCGTAGCGTTTGCTTTATTTGCCGCATTTTGTGCTATATTAAGTGCAAATGCGGTCTTTCCCATAGCAGGTCTCGCCGCTATCATCACAAGATCCGATTTTTGAAGCCCCGACGTCTTTGCATCCAGGTCTGCAAAACCCGTAGTAAGACCTGTTATATTTCCTTCCATTTTAGAAAGCTCATCAAGTTTCTCAATGTTTTTCCACAGCACATCTTTTATGTGCACATAATCATTTTTCTGTCTGCCCCGCGCTATCTCAAAGATCCTTCTTTCCGCCGAATCCAAGACTTCTTCAGGCGTTATTTTTTCCTGATAACTCTCGTCTAAAATATCTCCCGATGCCGCTATAAGCTGTCTTAAAACCGATTTTTCCGCAACTATCTTTCCGTATTGCGAAACGTTGGCTGTAGTAGGAACCTGTGTCGAAAGATATGCAACATATGCTCTTCCGCCTGCCATCTCAAGAGTTTTTCTCTTCGAAAGCTCTTCCGTCACCGTGAGTACGTCAACAGGTTCATTTCTTCTATATAAAGCACTTATCCCGTCAAAGATTTCCCTATGCGCTTCATTATAGAAGTCCTCTCTTTTTACGACCTCCTGTGCATCAAACAACGCATCTTTGGACAGAAGCATCGCTCCCAAAACCGACTTTTCCGCTTCATCGCTGTGCGGCGGTATTCTCTGTTCCATAAAAAACCTCTGCCCAACTCTACTTAGTTTCTACGATAACTTTTATCTTTGCTGTAACTTCCGTGTATATCTTAGCTTCGATGCAGAACTCTCCGACATTTTTTATCGGACCGTCCATCACAAGCTTTTTCTTATCGAGACTGATATTATGTTGTTCTTTCACCGCATCGGTTATATCTTTTGCGGTTATTGAACCGAACAGCCTGCCGCCTTCTCCCGATTTCGTTTTTATCACGGTTTCCAAACTTTCTATTCTGTTTGAAAGTTCGATCGCTGCCGCTTTTTCCTCTGCCGCTTTTTTCGCCTGAACGGCTTTTTGCTTCTCCAAACTTCTTACATTACCCTCTGTGGCTTCCTTTGCTATTCCCGCCGGGATAAGTTTGTTCCTTGCATAGCCGTCGCTGACTTTTACGACATCTCCCGCTTTTCCCGTACCCTTGAGATCTTTAATTAAAATAACTATCATAATTTCAAGCTCCTTTCACTATGTATTATTATATATGCGAACTGATTTGCTTGATTATTGTTATTATATCGCTGCATCTTTAAATCTTATTCAATCATTCGCCGTTCCTGTCGTAATATCTTTCAGTTTAATTTAATTGTCTTTTATTCTATCGTTACATCTTTCAATATATCTTTAAGCTGCTCTTCCGCTTCTTCAAGTGATACATCCTTAAGTTGTGCTCCCGCTTTAGTAAGATTCCCGCCTCCGCCGAGTTTTTCCATTATAGTTTGGACGTTCAAATCTCCTAAAGACCTTGCACTCATGACAACCATATCCTCTTCATTTTTACCCAAAACAAAGCTTGCCTTTATCCCTTTTATATTCAGCAGTTCGTCCGCCGCCTGGGAATTAAGAACCTGAACATCTTTGGACGGGAATTTACAAACAGCCAAAGCCATTCCCGGATACGGCATACTTGCGCTCGAAACAATTTGAGCTTTCTGCTTAAAGTCTTTCAGATCCGTCTGAAAGAGCTGCCTCACATTTGAAGAATCCGCTCCCATTCTTCTGAGCCATGCCGCCGCTTCAAAAGTTCTCACTCCCGTCTTCATTGAAAATCTGTTTGTATCGACCGTCATCCCCGCCAGGAGTGCATCCGCTTCCAGTTTGTCTATCTCTTTTTTATCCCCTGAATACTGCAAAATTTCCGTAACCAATTCCGATGTCGATGAGGCATAGGCTTCTATATATGTGAGAAGTGCATTGTCTATATAATCCTCCGTCCTCCTGTGATGGTCTAAGACTACAAGTTTATCGCTCATATTCAAAAGTTCCGGACATTCAACCAGAGACGGCCTGTTCGTGTCCACGACTATCACCAAACTGTCTCTGTTTACGATTTCTTTTGCCGTGCCGTTATCTATAAATGTATATCTCCCCGTCTCCGAAGCGGTCTTGTAAGTCTCAACTAACGAATCATTATATGTATTCATTATTATATAAGTATCTTTTTCCATACTTTTTGAGATACTTGCAACTCCGATTGCCGCTCCCAAAGCATCCATGTCCGGATGATGATGTCCCATTATTATAACATTAGACGACTGATCCATGAGCCTTTTAAGTGCATGAGCCATTAATCTTGATTTGCCTTTATTCCTTTTCTCCACAGTTTGCAATCTGCCGCCGTAATATTCAACTTTGTTATCATATTTTATAACCGCCTGGTCTCCTCCTCGTCCAAGTGCAAGATCCAAGGCTGCAACCGCATATTCATCCTGTTCGGCAACGCTTTTTCCGTCAACGCCTATACCTATACTGACGGATACCGGAAACTCGCCCTGCGTCTCTATTGTTCTGATCTCGTCCAAAATTGAAAATTTAAGTTCTTTTTGCTTTTCTATATATTGTCTTTCCACAGCCATAATATACTGACTGCTCCTATATTTTGTAACGGAAGCGTTCATCTTGCTTCCCCATTTTCTTATCATTTTTTCGGTCTCGGATCCGATTATATATCTCTTTTCTTCCGAAGCCTTGCTTAAAAGTTCATCGAAATTATCAACGCTTATATATACTATTGATACGTTTTCATCATAAATCTGTTGTTCCAGTGCTTTTTCCCTGCTGATATCCTGCCAGAACAAAGTTGTGGTACTGCTCGCTTCTTTGCCGTCTTCAGCCTCGTCTCTATAATAGCCGAATATTCTATATGACCTGTCTTTTACGTTTAATTCTATCCCCTCTTCAAGACGGTCGGTATCGCTTAACAGCGCCTGTTTTATTCCTATAAGATCCATTATGCTCTTGGATTTTATATCCGTATCGTCCATCATCAATTCAAACTTTTGATTGCACCACAAAACCTCTCCGTCCGCATTAGTCATACAAACAGGATAAGGGTTGTTACTAAGCAAATTGTCCATAGCTTCTTCAGCAATTCTCAAAAGTTGCCTTGCACTGTCTTTAAGCTCCTCTTCTCTTGCTCTTCGCCCGGACGACAGTCTGTCATACAGCCTTGCAAAAATTCCTTGATTCGCCATAATTTTTTCTCCTGTAACATCAGCTTCTATCGGCTAAATTATATCACATATCATCTTTTTTATTAATATTATTTTGTGACATTCTGAGTCTCAATCCAAATAAAACTTCGAGCAATCCCAGCAATGAGAATATAGTTCTGCTGAGCGTAAAAATACACAGTACTGCCAAAACCAACACCGTCAAAACTTTATTCACTCCTTTGGAGAAGAAATAAAAAGCAAGGAGCGACATACCTTGAACCGTCAGGAGAAATTCAAAAATAAAAACTAAGTTCGCAATGATATTCGCCTGTTTAAGATCAGGTACAAAGTACTGCGCTATGAATGTCAATACTACAATAACCAGAAATCCTGCAAATACTCTCTGTGGAATTGCAAACATCCTGAATGGAGGCTGTGCGTATATTTTCTTTCCGCGCTTTATGAATATCTTCGAAAAAATTGCATTTATTACATAACAATATATCATGAGCGCCGTGGTGAAAAGAGCGGGTAATGTCGTAAGCAACTCTTTTACTGCGGCAGTCATTATTTTATCCTGCATATGTTCCGCAACTCCTGCGGAGTCAAGTAAATACTTCATGCTGCTTATTGCATACTCGCTGTTATAAAAATTATAGATCGCATCATAGAGATGCTCTCCGGTCATCATTTTGTATGCAAGCATAAAGACCGCCATCCCCAAAATGCCCGTCAAAATTCCATAACCCAACACCTGATCGGTCCTCTTTCCTCTCATAAGGAAAAGATAAATACTCATTGCGGGCATGAGCAAAACTAAAATAATTATCAATATATTAAACATATTTTCTCCTGTTCGCCTCCGGCACACCGCCATTCGACTCCGTTTATACCTGTCCGGCTATACTTGTGAAAGACTTTACATATCTTAATTTACAGAAAAGGAAGCGGACGACCGCTCCCTCTTTTACTTATGTTTTTAAGTCTCAATACGAACCGTGTTCTTCGACTTATCTTTATTATTAATCCTGTGTGTAAGGCAAAAGTGCAACGATTCTCGCCCTTTTTATCGCCTTGGTAACCGCTCTCTGATGCTCTGCGCAAGTTCCCGTTATTCTCTTAGGAAGAATCTTGCCCCTTTCGGTTACATATTTTTTCAGTTTTTCAACATCCTTATAATCTATGGTTTCTGTTTTGTCCGCACAAAACTGGCATACTTTTTTTCTTCTAACGCCACGTCTTTTATCTATCATACTGTCCTCCTTGTTGGATTTAGAACGGGATATCATCCTCATCACCCTCATCGAGAAGGTTAAAACCCTCAGGCATATCGCTTGTGGAAGCGATTTTGCCGTCATCAGTATTTTCTTTTCCGGAATTTCCCCAATCTATAAATTCTACTCTGTCAGCTACTACATCTGTAGTGTATACGGTAACTCCGTCTTTATTTTTGTAGCTGCCGGTCTGAATACGCCCTTGAACTGCTGTCATTCTCCCTTTTTTCAGATATTTTTCACAATTCTCCGCAGTCTTTCCGAACACCGTAATCCGTATAAAGTCCGCCTGCTTTTCTCTTGAGAAAGGTCTGTCAACAGCCAAAGAAAATGTTGCCACAGCCGTCTGACTCTCAGATATATATCTGATTTCAGGGTCTCTTGTCAATCTGCCTATCAAAACAACATTATTCATATCCTCACCTCTTATTTTTCTTCTTTATTCACAACCATGTATCTCATCACCGCATCGGAAATTCTAAGTCTTCTTTCCAATTCTTTCGGAAGTTCTGTCGATGCTTCGAATTCTACTACAACATAGTATCCTTCCGACTTTTTCAGAATAGGATAAGCAAGTTTTCTCATTCCCCAAACATCAACGTTTCCAACAACGCCGTCAGCGGCAATGATCTCCTTAACTTTCTCGATCGTCGCTTCTTTATCCGAATCCTCTACTGTCGGATCAATGATAAACATAAGCTCGTACTTTGTCATTTTGTCACCTCCCTATGGACTTATGGCCCCGCATTTTGCAGAGCAGAGAGCATTATACCGATTTTATTATATAATGCCTGTGGTGCAGATAACAGGAGTCGAACCTGCATGAAATTTCTTTCACACGGACCTGAACCGTGCGCGTCTGCCAATTCCGCCATATCTGCATATCTACACTAAGTATTGATAACTATAACATAAATCCCTGAAACATTCAACATTTTTATTTGCTTTGCCTGCTTGTTTCGAGAACATAAAATTGTTTAAACAACATCCCCGTTTTTTACTTAATGCGGTATAAAGCACTCCCTCGCGTTATGTACTTAAACGACATTCCCGTTTCTTTTGCTCCTCATAACATAGTAGGCTTGTTCTACAGCTGTTAACGGGTGTTTTAAGAGCATTTTTTTACCTTCCGATTTCATTATATGTGTTATCTTTTCCATCATATTTTTTGAATAGCACGGTGTCTTGCAATTATGGCAAAATGTTTTGGTTTCCATGTGTCTGCAATTCTCCGTGCGATTCAAAGCATATCGAAGGAGTTCCTCTCTTTCCCCGTTTAAAGACTTGATAATATCCGTGAAATTATCATAATCAGTATTTACGACTGTTTCTGTTCTCTCCTTATTTGCGATTTGCCTTTTGTTGCTCGCTTTTTTAGAGTATTCTTTTATTTTATTATCGTAATAATTATTTATAATTATCGAAATAACTTTCTTTTCAAACTTTCTGCGTTTTTCAGGATTCACTGTATTTTTCCCTCAACTATAAATTCACTCTCATATATAATATTCATATTTCTACAGCCTCCCGTTTTCCATCTCATATACTCTGTCGGATATGGCAAGGGTTGACTCTCTGTGTGATACCATAACTATAGTCTTTTCGCCTTTTGTCTTGTACAGCGCTTTCAGAATGATACTTTCGTTTTGACTGTCCAGATTGGATGTAGGCTCATCTAAAAATATAAGGGGTGAATCCGCAAGAAAACATCTTGCAAGCCCCAGTCTCTGGCGTTCCCCTCCGCTGAAATTGTCTCCGAGTTCGGCAACCTGTGTATCAAATCCTTTAGGCAGGCTTTCAATGTGTTTCAATATGCCCGCCTTTTCACATGCAGCCTTTATTGTTTGTATATCCACATCTTTTCTTGCGATTCTCAGGTTCTCTTCAACAGTTCCCGCAAACAGGACCGTATCTTGGGTTATATAAGTTATATTGTTTAATAACGATTTACTGTTTATTTTTTCGATATCCACTCCGCTCATTGAAATCATGCCGCCGTTCGGTTTCCAAAATCTCATTATGAGCTTAAGCAATGTTGATTTTCCGGATCCGCTTTTGCCCTGTATTCCTAAAATTTCTCCCTTATTTATCGAAAGATTTACATTTTTGAGCACCGTTTCTTCACCGTATCCGAAATTAAGATCCTTTACGTCAATTCCTTCAAAATCAACATCCACTCCGTCCGTAACTGGATATACTTCCGGTTTCTCATTTAAAATTCCAAGCACCCTCTCCCCTGCCGCAAGTGTATGACTTAGTGTATTTCCCAGATTTGCTATTGCGATAAAAGGACCGAAAGTACTTATTATTGTAAGGCATGCAATAAACCCTTCCGACGGTGAAATCTTTTCCACATAACAGAGCAACCCTGCAAGAAGAAGCATACAAATCCCCGATATTACTATTAATACATCGGTCATTCCCGCAACAGTCGCACCCTGCTTTCTGAGTCGCCTTTGCTTGTCCAAAAGCTCCTTTGTCGTATCTTCTATCTCCTGAACCGTGCCTTCCTGAACATTATACTGAATAACTTCTCTTATACCTCTAAGACAGTCGAGGAACTGCCCGTTCAGATTCCCGATCTCATTTCTAAGGCTAAGCGCTATTGCATTTCCTTTTTTTCCGGCAATAAAAGGGATAACGATCCCGACCAAGATATAAAATACCGCAGCCGACAACATCAGATACGGGTTTATAAACGCATAGAAAACGATCAGCGCAATTCCCGTCCCGGCAGCAATTATGATCGGAGAAACAGTATGTGCAAAGAAAACTTCAAGAAGCTCTATATCTGCCGTTATAATGGAAATCAAACTTCCTTTGTTCTTATTTTCCAGTTTTGCCGGTGCAAGTTTTCTCATAGCGTTGAAAACCTGTCCTCTTATTTCCGCCAATATCCTGAACGCTATAAAATGATTGCAAAGCTGTTCGATATAGTGCAGTATCGATCTGAAAAATGCACAAATTATCATGGCTGCTATATACCAATTTATACTGTGTCCTCCAAACGGCAGATCGGAAAATGCCGTTTTTTGACTGCCGATAAGCGTCAGAAGTCCATATCCTCCGAATATTCCGAGCCCGAATGAGAGCAAAAATCCTATTATCCCCGTAAGTACCGCAAGCCCTATAGGAAATATCATCGGTTTTGTGAAGACAAGCAGATTGAGCATTATGTTCAATCCGTAACTTTTTTTATTCTTATTCATATTTTCCACGCTCCCTTCGCCGACAAATCCCGGAAGCTCTCCAATTCTTCCTGCTCACTGAATAATTTTTTATAAATACCGTCTTCCGCAATAAGGTTGCTATGTGTCCCCTGTTCTACGATTTTTCCGCCGTCAAAAACATATATATTATCCGCCCCCATTATACTCTTGAGCCTGTGCGATATATATATGACAGTTTTTCTCTCCGCAATTTTCGAAATCGCACTTAAAATTATCTCTTCGCTCTCCACATCGACATTGGATGCAGCTTCATCAAATATATATACGCTGCTGTCATGAAGAAGTGCTCTTGCAAGGCAAAGCCTTTGCGCCTGTCCGCCGGATAAATTGGTGGCACCGCTGTTTACGATAGTCTCCAAACCGTTCATTTCCGAAAGGAATTCCCAAAGATTAACTTCATCAAGCGCCTTTATCATATCTTCGTCGGATGCCCCCGGTTTTCCCATATCGAGGTTTGACCTTACGGTTCCCTTGAAAATATGTCCGTTATGAGTAACTCTCGTAACCGCTCCTACAAGCTTTGTTCTGTCTATCCGGTTTATATCCGTATCGCCGTAAAATACCATGTTATCCCCCGCAGAAAGTTGCCCCGAAAGAATCGAAGCGAGCGTTGACTTTCCACATCCCGAAACTCCGACAAAAGCAACCAGCCCTTTATTTTTTACCCTGAGTGATATTTTATCCAAAACTTTCTTTTTGTCGTCATAAGAAAAATCCAACTCTCTTATATCTATATCCGCTCCCTTAGGAAATTCTTCTTTCCCCTGAGGTATATCGGGTTTTCTTTCTAAAAATTCTATTATCTGTTCTCCTGCGGTGACACCTCCCATAGCCACATGAAACAATGCTGTGAGCTGTCTCATCGGAACAAAAAACTCGGCGGATAAAATTATAACCAGTATGCACCCGAAAATGCCGAGGCTCCCTGAATCCGCCGCCTTAAGCGCCAATATTACGGAAGCGGCGGCACCTCCGTAACAAAGAATGTCTACTATATTTATTGAGTTCAATTGCATTTTAAGCACTCTCATAGTATCCTTTCTGAATTTTTCCGCCTTTACGTCCATCTCCTCCGCACGATCTTCATCAGTGGAATAAAGCTTCAGTGTAGTAAGCCCCTGCAAACTGTCAAGAAACAATGTTCCTACATCCGAATAACTTTTCCAATATTTACTCTGTACCTTTCTTACAACTCTCAGCAAGAAAGTCAAGAGCAGCGGTATTACAGGTGAAATCACCAATATAACAATTCCTACGCCGACATCATACGCAGCTATGGCGATAAAAAGTGTAATTGCCGCAACAAACGAATAGTAGAGCTGCGTGATATATCCCCCATAATACGTCTCAAGCTGTTCCACGCTCTCAACACCGATCTGAATCGCCTTGGCTGTCGATATCTCATTAATATATCCGGGTCCGTACTCAAGTATTTTTTTATATATCCGTTTTCTCAAATTAAGTTTGACTTCGTCTACCACCTTTGAATTTTCAGAAGCCACCCATCTCGAAACGGCAAATTTCACTGCCATTATGAAAATGAGTCCTATCGCTATGAGTCCCCATGTGCCTACCCCTCTTATATCTCCTTTCAAAAGTTCATTTAACAAATATGCAAAAATAAATGCAAAACCTATGTTGCAAAGAAGCCTCAACCATCTTGCAAACACGCTCAGAATTACATGTTTTTTCGTATTTCCTATATACTTTGACAGCCCTCTATTTGTCATTGTCGTCCCCCATAAAGTTACATAAAACTAACCTACGGCAAATTATATCCTGTATGCGCTATTTTTTCAAGGCTTAGAAGCCTTTCAAAAGAAAGTCAATAATATTTTTTCAAGAATTTTCATGTTCAATGTTTGCCTTTTCTAACCACTTTATGATAACATAAACACATAAAGTGATATCAATTAAATTTAACTATTTTAATATACGTTATTGAGCGATATTGTTTATCGGAATTTGACCGTAACATTTTTGAAAGGATGCTAAAATGACTAAAATAGTAGAAGCAAAAGAAGTAATTGAAATAAGTCACTATATAGATTTCAAAAAAAGTATTTTGGAATACGTAAAAAACGGAGATATTCATAAGGCTGTTGTCATTTATGATGAGTTTTTCAAGTCTGAAAACTTGTTTCCTCTATCCGATGTGTCTCCTGTAGAATCTCTAAAAACACATGTCGCTATCCTTATAAACAGCTTTTTGGAATTATCGATCGAAAGCGGCATTCCCGATTTTATAGCTTTCAGCAAAGGACAAACTCTTATCCGTATGCTATCCCAAAAAACTGAAGAAGAAGAATGCATAAAAATGGGAAAAATCTCAATTTGGGGATTCGGGCAACAGATTTCACTCGCCGGCGATAAAAACAACAGCGAACTTATAAAAAAAGCTCTTTTCTATATTCACGAGCATCTTGATGAAAAAATTTCCTTGCAGGAGGTTGCGGATCATGTTTATCTGACAAAAACCTACTTTTCCGCCCTCTTTAAAGATCATGTCCATATGAGTTTTACAGATTATATAAATTTATCCAAGATAAATCGAAGTAAATATTATCTGACCCACACCGACAAGTCTGTAAACGAGATTGCGGATATTTTGGGTTTTAACAGTCAAGGATATTTTACCAATGTATTTAAAAAATACAGTAATTGCTCACCGAAAGACTACCAGCTGCAATGGCGACGCAGCACGGAAACCCCGGAAAAGTGACGATTCAATACTATAATTGTGTATAAGATGTTAAAAACGCTGTATCAATTCATTTTAAATGATTACAGCGTTTTTAACACCTTTTTGTTACATAGCGAATATATAT